>DMKG01000256.1 GCA_003454415.1 Alphaproteobacteria bacterium | reverse complement strand
TTGATGACATAGCGGAGATTGGGGCAGCCGCGCTTGCCGGTCTTCCCGTGACGTTTCTGGAGAATATTCCGGATATCGTCATTCAGGTGCTGGATTTTCCGGATGAGGAAATGTGCCAGGAACTGGATGTGGAAAGCCCTTACGAAATTCTTGGTCTGTATTCGGGCTCCGGCCTGGCCGGCCACAGCGTGCTGGATCAGGCCGGGGACATCGACATGATCTTTCTGTTCCGCCGCCCCATACTGGACTGCTGGAACGAGGGCGAGGATACGCTGGCCGCCATCATCACCCATGTGCTGGTGCATGAAATCGGCCATCATTTCGGTCTCTCCGATGAAGCCATGGAAATACTGGAAGACTCCTCCCTGGCCCAGAAAGGCAGCCTGAATTAATCCGGCAGGCCCGCCCTGACGGCATTGCGTGAAACCGGATAGCGCGCTTCTATCTGATAGCTGGCGCCCTTGGCGGAAGCATGACTCGACATCAGGACAAAATGCTCCGCCCTGAAGGGCGCGATGTTCAATATGTTGTTCTCGGCGATAAACCCGCCGATCCTGTCGCGGGGCGCGTTATTCAGCCGCGCCAGGGTCACATGGGGCACATAACGGCGTCCGTTGGGCGACGCAACGCCCGCACGGGATAGCGCAGTAACCACCTTCTCATAAAGCTGAAGGAGTTCAGGAGAAGCCGCCACCCCCGCATAGAGCAGCCTCGGCTTCCGTTCTCCGAATGTGGCCGTCCCCTGCAACCGAACCTCGAACGGGGAAAAGACGACGGCGCCAAGCGCTTCATGCACCCTGTCGGCGGCATGTCTGTCAGTTTCACCGATAAAACGGAGCGTCAGATGAAGATTTTCCTCCGCCACCCATCGCGCGCCCGGAATACCGCCCCCCATCCGCGCAAGGCGCTGCGCAATGGCTGCGGGCAGAGTAATGGCGGTGAAAAGTCTGAGCACGGCAGCTTATTTTACAGTTGCTGTCGGGCTTTACAAGCCTGACAGCAACTCCAGCACATAGGGTGTGATTCGCGCAACCATCACATCCACGCCCGCGGCGGTGGGATGCAGCATGTCCTGCTGATTGAGGGACGCCTCTCCCGCCACGCCATCCAGAAAAAAGGGATACAGCAGTACTTTGAATTCTTTGGCCAGTTCCGGATAGATGCGATCGAAATCCGATGCATATTCCGGCCCCATATTGGGCGGCGCCCGCATGCCCGCCAGCAGCACCGGCAGTTTTCGCGCGCGCAGGCTGGTCAGCATCTGCGCGAGATTGTCCCGCGTCTGCTCGGGCGGAAGGCCGCGCAGGGCGTCATTGGCGCCCAGGGACAGAATCACCGCATCCGCCGAAGGGCCAACCGACCAGGCCATCCGCGCGGCTCCGCCGCCGGTAGTGTCGCCGGAAACGCCTGCGTTTTCAACCACAACCGCTTTGCCCATCGCCTTCAGATGTCTTTGGAGTTTTGCCGGAAAGGCGTCTTCAGGGGCCAAGCCATAGCCTGCCGTCAGGCTGTCTCCCACCACCACGATGACCGGCGGGGCTTTTGCATAGGCGGGAACGGCGCACCAGGGCAGAAAGACCAGGAAAAAGATCCAGGCCCCTTTGATCCACTGTTTCATCGCATTAAGTTCTGGCATATCCTGTCATGATTTAGGAAGCATGCTTGCCCGGACCAATCATTCATATAACGGATCTGCATCTTAGCCTGAACAGCGCCGCCGGGAAGGTGGATATTTTACGTGGGATTGATCTGAGCATCGGGGAAGGCGAAACGGTCAGCCTGGTGGGCCCCAGCGGCTCCGGAAAATCCACCATGCTGATGGTGACGGCGGGACTGGAGCGCGCCACTTCGGGCGGCGTTTGCGTCGCGGGCCATGATCTGGGATTCATGAACGAGGATGAACTGGCGGCGTTCCGCGGCCGCAATGTGGGGATCGTGTTTCAGTCCTTTCATCTCTTGCCCAGTATGACGGCGCTGGAGAATGTAGCGGCCCCCCTGGAACTGATGCGGCGGGGCGATGCGTTCGAGCGCGCGAAGGAGGCCCTGGCCGCGGTGGGTCTCGGGCGCAGGGCGGCGCATTATCCGGGGCAGCTTTCCGGGGGCGAGCAGCAGCGCGTCGCTCTGGCGCGCGCGGTCGTGGCGAGACCCCGCATCCTGCTGGCGGATGAGCCAACAGGAAATCTTGACAGCGCCACCGGCGCGCAAATCATCGACCTGCTGTTCCGGCTGCACAAAGACGCAGGCGCCACCCTGCTTCTGATTACCCATGATCTTCATCTGGCCGAGCGCTGCGACCGGATCGTGCATCTGAGCGATGGAAAAATCAGCCAGATCACCAACGGCGCCTCCGGCAGGCAGCGGCATGGGTGAATGGCCTGTTTTTCTGCGCTTCGCCCTTCGCGAAATGCGCGGGGGATTGCAGGGGTTCTATATCTTTCTCGCCTGCCTCGCGCTGGGGGTCGCAGCTATTGCAGGCGTTGGATCCACCAGCGCCGCCTTTCAGCACGGCATACAATCCGAGGGACGGGCCATTCTGGGTGGGGACGTTTCGCTGGAGTTGAACTACCGGGACGCAACCCCGGCGGAGCTTGGCTTCCTGCATGCCAGCGGCAAGGTTTCTCAAAGCCAGGAAATGCGGGTGATGGTGAAGAATACCGCCAATGCGCAACGGACCCTCGCCGAGTTGAAGGCCGTGGATGGGGCTTATCCGCTCTACGGAAGTCTTGCCTTGTCGGACGGGGGAAAGATTCACGCCAGACTCGCGCAGCGGGACGGGGTCTGGGGAATGGTCATGGAAGCCTCGCTGGCGTCGCGCCTTGGAGCGCTGCCCGGGGCGATGCTGCAGATGGGTGAAGAAATCTTTCAGTTGCGCGGCGTCATCGCGCATGAGCCCGACCGCGCCTCGGGCAATTTCGCCCTGAGTCCACGGGCAATAATCGCCATGGAAAGTCTGCAGGCCACGCAGCTGATACAACCTGGCAGCCTGACCGTCAGACGATACCGGATCAGGCTGCCGGAAGGAACGGATCTGAAAAACTGGACAGACGCACTGTCGCAGAAATTTCCGGACGCCAACTGGCGCATTCGTCAGCACAATGACAGCGCCCCAGGGACCCAGCGCTTTCTCGAACAGATGTCCATGTTCATGAATCTGTCGGCCATGACGGCGCTGGTGGCGGCGGGGGTCGGAGTTGGCAATGCGGTCAGCGGTTATCTGCACCGCAAACGCGCCGCCATTGCAGTGATGAAATGTATTGGCGCGAGTGGAGCCGTCATCTTCCGTATTTATATGACCCAGATTCTTCTGTTGACCCTGCTCGCCCTTGGCGTCGGGCTGTGCGTTGGAATCGCCATTCCCTTTCTGCTCGAGGGGATGCTGACCGGCCTGTTGCCGCTGCCGGCGAATTTTGCCATTTATCCCCTGCCCCTTGTCTATGCCGTGGCGTTTGGCGTCTGTGTATCGGCGCTGTTCGCCATATGGCCGCTTGCCCGGGCGCAGGAAATTCCGGCGGGCGAACTGTTTCGCGCGCTGGTTGAGCCCACAAAGCGCTGGCCGCGACCCGTTTATCTCGCCGCAATGGCGCTGATCGCCCTGTTACTGATGCTGCTGGCGTTCGCCAGCGCCGGGAATGCCCGCTTCGCCGGATGGTTCGTTGCAGGAGCCGCCGTGAGTTTTCTGGCCCTGGGCCTGCTGGGCGCAGGACTGGTGCGGCTGGCGGCGCGGCTGCCACGACCCAGGCAGCCTGAATTGCGGATGGCGCTTGGCAATATCCACCGGCCGGGAAGTTTCGCGTCAGCGGTTCTGCTCTCCCTTGGGATTGGGCTTTCCCTTTTGACGACCCTTGCGGCGGTGGAAGGAAATATTTCCCATCTGATGAACGCTCGGGCAGAGCAGCAGGCGCCCAATCTGTTCTTCCTCGATATCCAGGCCGCCGATATAGACGAGTTTCTGTCTCTGGCCCGCGCACAAAAAGGCGTCTCGGATGTCGTGGCGTTGCCTAGCCTGCGCGGACGCATCACCCGCATCGGCGGGGCGAGCGCGGTCGCAGCCGATGTCGCCCAGGAGGCGCAATGGGCGATCAGTTCGGACCGGATTCTCAGCTATGCCGCAGCGCCCCCTGCCGGAACGGTGCTGACTGATGGCGCGTGGTGGCCTGCGGATTATGAAGGACCTGCGCTGCTGTCGCTGGATGCGGAGCTGGCGCGGGGGATGGGATTGCAGGTGGGGGACAGCCTCACCGTCACTGTACTGGGCCGCGAGGTCGAGGCGCGCATCGCCAGTTTGCGGCGCATCGACTGGTCCGACATGCAGGTGAATTTCGCGCTGATCTTTTCTCCGGACGCCTTTGCCGGCGCGCCGCACTCTTATCTTGCTACCGCCCGCACCACCCCTGAAACGGAAGACTTTCTTTATAAAGCCGTTACCGACCGCTTTCCTGGGGTTTCGGCCGTGCAGTTACGGGAAACCCTGGAAACAATGAATGGATTGATAGGCAGTCTCGCCATGGCGGTGAGGGCCGCCGGCAGCGTGACCCTGGTGCTGGGGGGTCTGGTTCTGGCCGGCGCCCTGGCGGCGGGCAATGCCCGGCGGGTTTATGACGCCGTTGTACTGAAAGTACTGGGCGCCGAAAGACCCAGAATGGCGT
>DMKG01000094.1:936-11585 GCA_003454415.1 Alphaproteobacteria bacterium | reverse complement strand
CCGAACAATCCGGCCAATCCGGTAACCCTGGCCCAGGCCATTGCGGCGGAGCCGCGCCTCCGGGAAGAGCAGGAAAATGACCCGATGGTGGCGCGAATGCTGGACACGGCCATGCGCATAGAGGGGCTTTACCGTCACGCCTCGGTGCATGCGGCCGGGGTGGTGATCGGCGACAGGCCCTTACGGGAGCTGACGCCGCTCTACCGCGAACCCCATGGCGAAATGCCGGTTACCCAGTTCAACATGAAGTGGGTGGAGCCGGCGGGTCTGGTGAAATTCGACTTTCTCGGGCTGAAGACCCTGACCGTCATCGCAAAGGCTGTCGGGCTGTTGCGGCGACAGGGACTCGATCTTGATATTCACACCATTCCTCTGGATGACGAACGCAGTTTCGAAATGCTGCGCGCGGCGGAAACCACGGGTCTGTTCCAGCTTGAAGGCGCCGGGGTGCGGGACGCCATCCGGAATCTGCGGCCCGACCGTTTCGAGGACATTATCGCCATGGTGGCGCTCTACCGCCCTGGCCCCATGGACGATATTCCCAAATACATCGCCTGCAAGCACGGGCATGAGGAAGTGATCTATCCCCATCCCTTGCTGGAGCCGGTCCTCAAGGAAACCTATGGGGTGATCGTCTATCAGGAACAGGTGATGCAGATCGCCCAGATTCTGTCGGGTTACAGCCTGGGGGAGGCGGACCTGCTGCGCCGCGCCATGGGCAAGAAGATCCAGTCGGAAATGGACGCCCAGCGCGCGCGATTTATCGACGGCGCCATCGAACGCGGCGTAGAGGCGTCGACCGCGCGCAATATATTCGAGCTGATCAATAAATTCGCGGGATATGGCTTCAACAAATGCCATGCTGCGCCTTATGCGCTGATCGCCTATCAGACGGCCTATCTGAAAGCCAATCACCCGGTGGAGTTTCTCGCCGCCTCAATGATGCTGGATCAGGGGAATACGGACAAACTGAACGTTTTCAGGCAGGAAGCGAAGCGCGCGGGCATCGTCATTCACGCCCCGGACATCAACCGTTCCGAAGCGGATTTCAGCACGGCGGATGGCGCCATCCATTACGCCCTTGGGGCGGTGCGCAATGTCGGCGCCCAGGCAATGCGCGGCATCGTCGCCGAGCGTGAGGCCAATGGTCCCTTCAGAGACATGGAGGATTTTCTCCACCGGGTCGAGCCGCGTCATCTGAACAAGCGCAGTTTCGAATTTCTGATCCGCGCCGGGGCGTTCGACTCCCTCAATCCCAACCGCGCGCAGTTGCTCGCCGGCGTGGACGCCATGCTGGCGCTTTGCAATGCCGCGGCGCAATCGCGAACCAGCCGCCAGACGGACATGTTCAGCATGGCGGGCGCCGAACAGCGCCGGGTGCTGAAGCTGCCCGAGACGGATGCCTGGCCGCCGATCGAAAAGCTCAAGGCGGAGTTCGAGGCGTTAGGGTTTTATCTCTCCGCACACCCCTTGGACGATTATCTCACGGCGCTTGAACGCGCCAATGTCGTGACCAGCGCGGATTTTTTGGAAAGTCTGGATGAGACAGACCGCGCCGCCAGACTGGCGGGCAGCGTAACCCTCAAGCGGGAACAGCGCTCCCAGCGCGGCAATCCCTTCGCCTTTGTCAGCCTGACCGACCAGTCCGGCGAATATGAGGTGACCGTTTTCAGCGAACAGCTCAGCGCCAGCCGGGAATTGCTGGAACCCGGCAATCTGCTGATTGTCAATGTCACCGGCAAGATGGACCGCGACCGGCCCCGCCTGACGGTTCAATCCCTGCAGCCCCTTGAGAAGCTGGCGGATTCCCAGTCGGGCGGCCTTCTGGTTCATGTCATGGACGCCAGGCCCCTCGCCAATATTCTGGACCGGCTCAAGGGACTGGGCCAGGGTAAAGGCGCCATCCATCTGGTTCTGCCTGCTGAAAGCTGTGGCCTGCAGGTGGAAATGCGTCTGCCGGGGGGATTTGCCACCGGCCCTAGGACACGGGGGGTGCTGGGGGCGATTCATGGGGTGGTGAGCGTGCAGGAACGCTGAAAATTCTTGCTTTCATCCTGTTTTCTTCTTATAAGGCGCGCTTCAAACCTCACGCGGGGATAACGGCGGGATTTCCTGTCGAACCGGTGTTCCAGATGGAACCAGCCCCCGCGGCGGCTTAACCGGTAAAGGAAAAATATCGTATGGCTTTGCCAGACTTCAGCATGCGCCAGCTCCTGGAAGCAGGCGTGCACTTCGGACACCAGACCCATCGCTGGAATCCAAAAATGGCGCCGTTCATTTTCGGCAGCCGCAACAATATCCACGTCATCGATCTGACCCAGACTGTGCCCCTGCTTTACCGCGCGATGGAATCGGTGCGCGATGTGGTCGCGGGGGGCGGACGCGTCCTGTTTGTGGGCACCAAGCGCCAGGCGGCCAGACCCATTGCGGAATCCGCCAGGCGTTGCGCGCAATATTATATCAATGAACGCTGGCTGGGCGGCACCCTGACCAATTGGAAAACCATCTCCAATTCCATCAGACGCCTCAAATCCCTTGAGGAACAGCTTGAGGCGGGCTCACTTGGCCTGACCAAGAAGGAACTGCTCCAATTGACCCGCCAGCGCGACAAGCTGGAATCCTCTCTCGGCGGCATCAAGGATATGGGCGGGATTCCCGATCTGATCTTCATCATCGACACGAACAAGGAATCGCTCGCGGTGCAGGAAGCCGCCAAACTGGGCATACCCGTTGTCGCCATCCTGGACAGCAACAGCGATCCGGATGGCATACTCTATCCCATCCCGGGAAATGATGACGCCTCTCGCGCCATTGACATGTACTGCCATCTTATTTCCTCTGCCTGCCTCGATGGCCTGTCGCAGAGCAGCGCGGGCATGGAAGGGGATATGGCGGAGCCGCCCATGGAATCGCTAGAGGAAGCGCCAAAGGTTCTGGAAGATCTTGCGGCGCATGAGGCGCAATAAATAGGTCTGTGTCTGGATGGCGGCATTCATATGCGGACCTGCTGAGTGGAAGCCATGGCGGAAGAAGCCATGGCGCACTGAAACGACCGGACAGCAAGGGCAGGATACAGGTTCATTTTGAACGGATTCTGTTCTGGTGATCTGAACCCGCTTCGTCACCTATCCATCCTGAATAAATTTTGAGGAATTGCATGGCTGAAATCACAACCGCATTGATCAAGGATCTGCGCGAAAGCACGGGCGCCGGGATGATGGATTGCAAGAAAGCCTTGCAGGAGACCAATGGCGATATGACGGCCGCCGTTGACTGGCTTCGGGCTAAGGGTCTGGCCAAGGCGGCGAAAAAAGCCGGCAGGGTGGCGGCCGAAGGTCTGATCAGCGTCGCGGGAGAAGGTGGGGAGGCCGCCCTGGTGGAACTCAACTCCGAAACCGATTTTGCCGCGCGTTCGGAAAAATTTCAGGCGATCGCCTCCACGCTTGGCGGGCTTGCGCTTGCCGCCAAGGGCGATCTGGCCGCCCTGCTGGCGGCGAAATACCCGGAGAGTGACCGCAGTGCCGGCGATTATGTCGCGGAAATGGTGGGCGCCATCGGAGAAAACATGAATGTCCGCCGCACGGCCTATCTTTCCGTGGGACAGGGGGTTGTCGCCACTTACGTTCACAATCAGGCCGCCCCGGGGCTTGGAAAGATGGGGGTGATTGTGGCCCTGGAATCGGCTGCGGGCGCAGGCAAGCTCAATGAGTTCGGCAGGCAGGTTGCGATGCATATCGCCGCCTCGGCGCCGCTTGCCCTGACGCCGGATGCGCTCGATCAGGAAGTGGTGCAGCGGGAACGGGCCGTTCTCATCGAGCAGGCCCGCGAATCGGGTAAACCTGACAATATCATCGAAAAGATGATCGAAGGCCGTATCCGCAAATTCTATGAAGAGGTGGTGCTGCTTTCCCAGGCGTGGGTGCTGGATCCGGACCTGACCGTGGAAAAGGCAGTCAACGCCAAGGCAAAGGAACTGGGCGCCCCAATTAAAATCACGGGTTTTGTACGTTTTCTGCTGGGCGAAGGCATTGCCAGGGAGGAAAGCGATTTCGCCGCCGAGGTGGCCGCAGCAGCAGGAAATTGAACGGGCCCGCAATGCCGATTGCCTTTGGGCTGGGCCTTGATTCATACTACCGCCCAGCCGCGCATGATGCGGTCTGGCGTTTCCCCCTATGGCCTGAGACTGATGCCTTCTGAAGAATCACAGAAACTGTCCGGCAAGCCTCTGCGCTGGCGGCGTTTATTGCTGAAAGTTTCCGGCGAGGCGATGATGGGAGCGCGCGCCTTTGGTCTGGACCGTTCCGGGATTGACCACATCGCCGTGGAATTGAAGGGCGCCCTCGCGCTGGGGGCGGAGGTGGCTCTGGTTGTTGGGGGAGGGAATATTTTTCGGGGCATGTCTGAGGCGGCGGACGGAATGGCGCGCACCACCGCCGATCACATGGGAATGCTGGCCACCGTGATCAACGCGCTGGCCTTGCAGGATGGGTTGTCGCGCAACGGCGTCGCCTCCCGCGCTATGTCCGCCATTCCCATGGAGGCGGTCTGCGAAACGTTTTCCCAGCGGGAAGCCATGCGGCGCATGCAGGCGGGAGAAGTCGTCATCTTCGCCGCCGGTACGGGCAATCCGTATTTCACTACCGATACTGCCGCCGCGCTGCGGGCTTCGGAAATGCAGTGCGATGTTCTGTTGAAGGCCACCCAGGTGGATGGCGTCTATTCGGCGGATCCGAAAACCGATCCGAAGGCGGTGCGTTACGACCGGTTGACATTTACCGATGTCCTGGCGAAGGACCTGCGGATCATGGACGCCGCCGCCGTCAGCCTTTGCAGGGAAAACAATATCCCGATCCTGGTCTACAGCAACCGGAACACGGGTATGCTTGCCGAACTGGTTTCCGGCAGGGGCGTTTTTACGCTGATCGATAGGTGAGACATGTCTGAAGCGGAAGATTTCGATATCGACGATCTGCAACGCAGAATGGAAGGGGCCTTCAACGCCTTCAAGCACGAATTGGCCAGCATTCGCACCGGGCGCGCCAGCGCAGGCATTCTTGATCCCATCATGGTGGAAGTTTATGGCGGTGCGAAAATGCCGGTCAATCAGCTTGGCACCGTCACGGTTCCGGATCCACGAATGATCAGCATTCAGGTCTGGGATAAAAGCAATGTGTCGGCAGTGGACAAAGCCATTCAGAAATCCGGCCTCGGCCTCAACCCCGCAGTAGATGGAACGCTGATACGTCTGCCGATCCCGGCCCTGAATGCGGAACGGCGCAAGGAATTGACCAAAGTCGCCGGAAAATACGCAGAAGATACAAGGATCGCCGTGCGAAATGTCCGCCGGCATGGTCTTGACCATCTCAAGCGTCTGGAAAAAGACGGCCATATGAGTGAAGACGACCAGAAAATCTGGGCCGAGGAAATCCAGGCGTTGACTGACGCCCTGATCAAACGGGTCGATCAGGCGCTGAGTGCAAAAGAACAGGAAATCATGCAGGTTTGAGTGGTTTGACCAAAATTTCCGGCCAGGGCGTGAATGGGGAGGGGGCGAATCTTCCCGGCCATGTCGCCATTATCATGGATGGTAATGGACGATGGGCGAAACGCCGTTTCATGCCCCGCTCCCTGGGCCACCGGGAAGGCGCGGAAGCCGTGCGCCGCACGGTTACCGCCTGCGCCGAGATGGGCATTCCCTATTTGACGCTCTTCGCTTTTTCCTCGGAGAACTGGAAACGCCCGGCTGAGGAAGTGGATGATCTCATGTGGCTGCTGCGCAGCTATCTGCAGCGCGAGGTGGATGAGTTGAACCGGCAATCGGTGCGGATAAGATTTATTGGCGAACGCAAAGACCTGGCGCCTGATCTTACCGAACTGATCGAAAACGCCGAGACGAAAACCCGGCAGAATGAGCGCCTGATCTTCACCATCGCGGTAAATTATGGCGGCCAGTATGACATTGTCGCGGCGGCGCGCAGTCTCGCGTCAGAGGTGGCGGAGGGACGTTTGCAGCCAGAGCAGATTTCACAGGAAGTGTTCGCGAACCGGCTCGCCACCAGGGATCTGCCCGATCCTGATCTGATCATCCGCACCAGCGGCGAGCAGCGGCTGAGTAATTTCATGTTGTGGCAGGCCGCTTATTCGGAACTGATTTTCATGGATGTGCTCTGGCCGGACTTCGACAAGCGCGCATTGCAACAGGCGATAGACCTGTTCAATCAGCGGGACCGGCGCTTTGGAGCCACCAGCAATGTCTGAAATCGCGCACGGGGCGGTTTGTGGAGCCTCCAGATTTGACTGAAATGAAATCCGTTCTGACAGGCGCGGCGGGGGAAAAGGCAAAACTCCCAGCCGATCTCAGATTGCGGGCGCTGTCCGCACTGGCGTTGGCGCCGGTGGCGCTGGGGGCGGTGTGGCTGGGGGGGATTGCCTATCTGCTCCTGCTTGCGCTGTCTGTCCTCCTGATGGCTTATGAATGGGCGCGGGTCACCTGTGGCCCGGATTGGGGGCTGGATGCGGCCCTGATTGCCGTGACTGGTCTGGGCGCGTTGCTGACGGTCCACCTTCTTTTGACGCCTGGTTCTGACGGCCAGGGCGGGTCTTTACTCTGGGCGGGGATGGTCATTCTGTCCGGGATGGCGCTTGGCGGTGGACTGGCGTGGCTGCGGGATAAGCCGGCTGGCTGGCGGCTGGCCGGGATCCCTTATATCTCACTTGGTCCCTGCGCCATGGTCTGGATACGGGCGCAGCCGGATATAGGCTTTCTGTTAATCCTCTGGCTGCTATTACTGGTATGGGCTATGGACATCGGGGCGTATTTTGCCGGACGCGCCATTGGCGGTCCCAAGCTTGCGCCGCGCGCCAGTCCGAACAAGACCTGGGCTGGCCTGATCGGCGGCATGGCGCTGTCAGGGCTTGTCGGGGCGGGGTTTGGATTATTTGGCGCTGGCGGCGCGCTTGCCGTGGCGATTGCGAGCATGGTTCTGGGCGGTTGCGCGCAGGCTGGAGATATAGCAGAATCAATGATCAAGCGTCATTTTGGGGTGAAGGATATGAGCAATATGATTCCCGGTCATGGCGGTGTTCTGGACCGGGTAGACGGGTTGTTGTCCGCAGCCCCCCTGATGCTGCTTTTCGTCCTTCTCGGCGCGCCCGTTTTTCCATGAGCCGAACCGCCCCTTATCCCATCCCTTCCCGGAAAAAGGTGACGATCCTTGGCGCGACCGGCTCGGTAGGGCGGAGCACCATCGATCTGATCGTCCGGAATCCCCATCTTTATTCGGTAGAGGCGCTGACGGCCCATACGAATGTGGATCAACTCATTACCGCGGCCAAGCAGGTAAAGCCCCGATTGGCGGTCATCGGCAATCCGGAAAAATACATGGCTTTACGTGATGGGCTTTCGGGAACGGGCATTGAAACGGCGGCCGGCCCTCATACGGTGCAGGAAGCCGCCGCACGCCCGGCGGACTGGATCATGGCGGCGATTGTGGGCGCAGCGGGGCTCGCGCCAACGCTGACAGCCGTAGCGCAAGGCAGAACTGTCGCCATCGCCAATAAGGAGTGCCTCGTTTGTGCAGGGGATTACCTGATGGATATTGTGCGGCGCGAAGGAGCGACCCTGCTGCCGGTGGATTCAGAACATAATGCGATATTTCAGGTCTTTGATGGAAACCGTCCGCAGGGGGTGGAAAAAATCACCCTGACCGCCTCGGGCGGGCCATTTCGTACGGCTTCGCTCGATCAGATGGCGGTGGCGACCCCGGCGCAAGCCCTTGCGCATCCAAACTGGCGGATGGGCGCAAAAATCTCGATCGACTGCGCAACTTACATGAATAAAGGCTTAGAAATAATTGAAGCCTATCATCTTTTTCCGGTTAAAAAAGACCAGATAGATGTGGTCGTTCATCCGCAATCGGTGATTCACAGCATGGTGTCCTATGTGGATGGATCTGTCCTGGCGCAGATGGCTTCCCCGGATATGCGCACGCCCATCGCCTATGCCCTTGGCTGGCCGGACCGATTGCCGGCCCCTGTGGCGAAGCTGGATCTGGTGGCGCTGGGACAATTAACTTTCGAGACGCCCGATTTATGCCGTTTTCCGGCCTTACGTTTGGCGAAAGAAGCCCTTGCGCAGGGCGGCGGCGCGCCTGCGGTTCTGAATGCGGCGAACGAAGTTGCGGTCGCAGGTTTCCTGGCCGGACGGATAGGTTTTCTGAATATCGCCCAGGTGGTGGAACAGACCCTTGGGATTGCAAGCAAGAAAATGATGGGGCATGGCACGCGCCCGCTGAGCGGTCTGGAGGACATTCTTGAAGTGGACGCCGCCGGACGCGCCTATGCGAATGAATATATCCAGCAGCTCTAACACGCGTTAAGGCGTTTGGAAAAAAGAGGAGAAAACAGTGCTCTCGGGCGGATTCCTGATCTATATCCTCGCTTTTTTGTCCGTATTGACGGTTGTGGTGTTCTTTCACGAACTTGGCCATTTTCTGGTGGCGAGGCTGTGCGGCGTTCGCGTGGAAACCTTCTCTATCGGCTTCGGACGTGAGATCTGGGGACGGTATGACGCCCATGGCACTAGATGGAAGCTGGGCTGGCTGCCGCTTGGGGGTTATGTCAAGTTCTGGGGGGACGAATCGGCTGCGAGCACCCCTGATCAAAGCCAGCTCTCGCATATGTCAGATGAGGACAGGCGGATCAGTTTCCACCATAAACCGGTGAGCAACAGGCTTGCCATTGTCGCGGCCGGACCGGTCAGCAATTTCATTCTTGGCGTACTCATCTTCGCATCGCTTCTGTTCATTTATGGCCGCAGTACGATCCCCGCCAAAGTAGATAGTGTTCAGCCGGGCAGTGCGGCGGAACAGGCCGGATTTCAGCACGGCGATATCATCCTTAAGGTCGATGATGAAAACATAGAAAGCTTCTCCGACGTGCAGCGCCGGGTGATGTTGAGCGCCGGGGAAACCCTCCACATGCTGATATCGCGTGACGGCCGGGAACTCACCCTGGAGGTCGTTCCCCGCGTAGATGAATTTACCGACGCGTTCGGCAATGTGCAGCGCAGAGGGCTGATCGGCATCGTCAGGGCGAACAATCCTGAAGACCAGATAACCGAATCGGTCGGTCCTTTAAAAGCCCTGGAGCTGGGGACGCAGGAAGTCTATTTCATCATCGATCAGACCTTCGTCTATCTTGGGCGCATGATCACCGGCAAGGAAAGCGCCGAACAACTGGGGGGGCCGCTGCGGATAGCGCAGATGTCGGGTCAGGTGGCGCAGGTAAGCCTGCCAGCGCTGATCCACCTGATGGGCGTTCTATCGGTAAGTATTGGATTACTGAATCTGTTCCCTGTGCCCATGCTGGACGGCGGGCATATATTGTTCTATGGAATAGAGGCTGTGATGCGGCGGCCAGTCAGCGCGCGGGTGCTTGATTTCAGCTATCGAATCGGATTTGCAGCGATTACCACACTTATTGTCTTTGTAACCTGGAATGATCTGGTGAATCTTCGTGTGGTGGATTTTCTTGCGGGTTTGTTTTCTTGAGTATATTTCCGGCACATGAAGCACTTTCTCTTATCCTTCTTCAGATTGACCAGAATGGCGCCGCCGCGGCGCCTTCTTTCCGTCGCTATCGGGGGAATGCTGCTGGCGGCCCTCTCCATGGGAAGCGCCTCAGCGCAAATCATCACTGACATACAGGTCAGCGGCAATCAGCGAATCGAACCCGATACCGTGCGTTCCTATATGGTGGTGCGCGCAGGGGATGAATTTGACGATGTGAAGATCGATCAATCCCTGAAGACGCTGTTCGCCACCGGGCTGTTCGCCGATGTGGCGATTCGCCGCGAAGGAACTTCGCTCGTCGTCAATATCGTTGAAAATCCCATCATCAACCGCGTAGCATTCGAAGGCAATTCCGCAATCAAGGATGAAAACCTTGAAAAGGAAGTGCAGCTGAAGGCGCGCGTTGTCTATACCCGGGCGCGGGTGCAGGAAGATCTGAAACGCATCATCGAGGTGTACCGCCGCTCCGGCCGGTTTGCTGCAACCGTTGAGCCCAAGGTGATCCAGCTGCCGCAAAACCGGGTCGATCTTGTCTTCGAGATCAAGGAAGGCGCGGTGACGGGCATCCGGCAGATCTATTTCATCGGCAACCGGCATTTTTCGGACGCCAGGTTGCGCGGTGAAATTTCCACGCAGGTTTCACGCTGGTGGAATATTCTGGCGTCGCGGGACAATTACGATCCGGATCGGCTGGTGTTTGACCGCGAACAGCTGCGCCGCTTTTACCTCAGTCATGGTTATGCGGATTTCCGCGTGGTTTCGGCAGTTGCAGAGCTGACCCGCGACCGAGACCAGTTCTTCATCACTTTCGTCGTCGACGAGGGACCGCTTTATGATTTTGGCGAGATCGGCATCACGAGCGAACTGGAGAGAATCAATCCTGACATGCTGCGGGACAAGATCAAGTCCAGATCCGGGGAGCTCTATAACGCCAAGCTGATTGACGATACCGTCGAAGAGATGACGTTCGCTGCGGGCGAGCTGGGTTATGCGTTCGTTGACATTCGTCCCAAGATCACCCGGCGCAAGGAAGAGCGCAAGATCGACATTACTTATGAAGTGAACGAAGGACCCACA
>DMKG01000094.1:415-670 GCA_003454415.1 Alphaproteobacteria bacterium | reverse complement strand
GAAGTGAACGAAGGACCCAAAGTATATGTCGAGAAGATTAATATCGAAGGCAATGTTCGTACGCTGGACCGCGTCATTCGCAGGGAGTTCCGTCTCGTTGAGGGCGACGCCTTCAATACCGCCAAACTCAACCGGTCCAGATCGCGCATACGCGGGCTGAATTTCTTCGCGAATGTCGAAGTTACCCAAACCCCAGGTGAAGCCCCGGACCGGACAATCGTCAATGTCGAGGTCAAAGAGAAATCCACCGGCCAG
>DMKG01000094.1:0-160 GCA_003454415.1 Alphaproteobacteria bacterium | reverse complement strand
TGAGTTTCGGGGTTGGCTTCTCTTCCACGGAAAATCTGATCGCGGATATCAGCATTTCGGAACGCAATCTGCTGGGCAAGGGCCAATTCCTCCGTGCATCCGCCCAGGCCAGTTCGCTGACTGAACAACTGGAGCTCAGTTTTTCAGAACCCTATTTCCT
>DMKG01000021.1:2216-2551 GCA_003454415.1 Alphaproteobacteria bacterium | reverse complement strand
TCCCGCACTTTCTGGCGGTCCTCATCGGGCAGTTCCCGGTCCATGATCTGATCATAGGAGGTGCGGAAAATCTGCACGGCGCTGTACCCGATCCAGCCGGAAATAGCGAGAGCGATCAGCGGGTCCGCTCGAATGATCCCGAATTGACTGCTGAGCAAAAGGCCTGCGATCACGCCAAGATTGAGCAGCACGTCGCTGGAATAATGCAGGGCGTCCGCACTGATCGCGACAGAGCCGCTCACCCGGCTCACATAGCGCTGGAATGCGACCAGGGCAAGAGTAAGCATCAGCGCGATCAGAGTAACGCCTACCCCGATGCCGCTATGGCTGATCGG
>DMKG01000021.1:0-1886 GCA_003454415.1 Alphaproteobacteria bacterium | reverse complement strand
TCCGCTGGCTGAAGGGCGTGGCGCACCGCGATCAGGTTTAGAAGGGACGCAGCCCCATCCAGGACCGAATCGATAAGCGTAGCGAGAATGACCGCCGCGCCCGTCACATAGAGCGCTCCTGCCTTGATGACAATCAGCGTGGCGGCGGTTGCAACGGATGCATAGGTAGCGAGGCGCATCAGCCGCGCGGCTTTATCCGGTGATGCGCGGCGGGTCCATGTTGTATGGAGTGAACTCATAAGCTGCTGACTATAGAGTGAATGGCTTCAGGGGTAAAGCAGACCGCATGTCCAGGGAGATTGCGGATCGTCACGGGTGAATAAAAAACGGTCATGCAGACGGAAAAAGCGGTCCCGCCAGAATTCAATGGAATCGGGAACGACGCGAAATCCGGACCAGAATTCCGGTCGCGGCACCCGGCCGGGGAATTTTTCTGCAAACAGTTCCACCTGCTGCTCCAGAACGGCGCGGGAAGGCAGGGGAGAAGACTGATGGGACGCCCAGGCGCCGAGCTGCGCCTGGCGCGGCCGGGTCGCGAAATAGGCGTCGGCCTCGGCCGGTGAAACGGAATGCGCCGCCCCCATGATGCGCACCTGTCTTTTTACGCTTTTTCAGTGAAAACAGAGTGAAACAAGCGGATTGACGGTAATCTGCCGGGCTTTGACGCTGCCCAGATTGGTATAGAACAGAAACCCCCTCTGGGCCGGCGGCGCAGCCGCCCCATCCACGCCATTCAGCAGAACCATCCGCGCATCCGGCCGTCCCGTGGCGGTCACACTCGCCAGCGTCATGGCCGTGGGGTCGGCTTCCTTCGCCGCCGCCTCTCTCAGCCATTCATCAAATAAATCAAATGGATCCGTGAGATTTATCGGCGCAGCATTGGGATCGGCGGCGGCGCCTCCGGTTTGGCTCGTATTTGCAGACATCTGTCAATCCTCCAGGATACATTCCTGAGCGCTTGCATATAACAAAATATGGCCCTGAATGCACCGGCGGAATGTCAGGATTCATGAACGGAATCACGGCTGCAGGGACTTAATTAAATTCTAAATTAATTCGTCTTTTGTCTAACTGCGGGCCTGCGACTGTGCTATGTAGCTGGCCATGACAGACAAACCCGATGTGGCGGATAACAGGCCGGATTTATCCGTCAGGAATGGCAATGGCGCTCAGGGACGTGGCGTCAAAATGGCCATTCGTGTCGCGCAGGGGATCGTACGCGAAATCGCCAACCGCCGTCTGCCGCCGGGAACGAAACTTCCGCCCGAACACGAAATGGTGGAACGCTATGGTGTGGCCCGCGCCACCCTGCGTGAGGCCTTGCGCTATCTCGAACTGCAGGGAGTGCTGAGCATCAAGCCAGGACCCGGCGGCGGCCCGGTGGTGGATGAGCCCAACACCCGTAATCTCGCCAGCGCCCTTGCCCTGATGCTGCAGTTCCTGGATACCTCCTTCCGTTCACTGATAGAATTGCGCCAGGTGATCAGCCCGGGAATGGCGGGAATGGCCGCACGCAACGCCCGTCACGACGACCTCGAACGCCTGCGCGGCAGCATTGACAAATTGCGCGGCTGTTCCGGGGATATTCCCGCCTACCAGGAAGAGAACCGGAAATTTCACGACCTGATCGCCTGGGCGTCGGGTAATCCGGCCATCGGGTTATTGGTGACGTCGGTGCATATGATGACCAACCGCTCCGGCATCTCTCTCAATTATTCGGAACGCGAGCAGCGCTATCAGATCGATACCTATGAAAATCTGTATCAGGCGATAGCAGCCCGTGACTCCGCGCTTGCACAACAGATCATGGAAGAATTCATCGGGCGCTCCGACGCCTATCTTGAAAAGCGCCATCCTGATTTATTGCGCCGGCGTATCGTGTGGGA
>DMKG01000189.1:8222-8526 GCA_003454415.1 Alphaproteobacteria bacterium | reverse complement strand
GGAGCACACCCGCGCAGAGGGCGCGGGACGCGCCGTCCTGCCGCCTGCCGCAGGGGATAACTCCACCGCCATGTCGATGCTGTCCGCCATCCTTCTGGCCCTGTACCGGCGTGAGCGCACGGGAAAAGGCGGCAAGGTCTTCACCTCGTTACTGGCCAGCGGCGTGTGGTCCAATTCCGTCGCCATCCAGGCGGCGCTGTGCGGGGCGAAAATGTATAACGACCCCGGCAATCCCAAAGTGAACGTACAGGAACTCGTAAACCATTTCGAGTGCCGGGACGGGCGCGCCTTCATCATCGCCGTC
>DMKG01000189.1:0-7966 GCA_003454415.1 Alphaproteobacteria bacterium | reverse complement strand
GTTTCGCCACCGCTGCGGCGCGCGGTGAAAACATGAAGGAACTGCTGCGGATCCTGGGGGACACCTTCGCCAGCAGGGATTGGGAGGAGTGGCGGGAAATCCTGCTCGCTAACCGGATCACCGTCAGCCCCGTGAACCGGATAGAAGACGTGATCACCGATAGCCAGGTTCTGGCCAATCAGATGCTGGCTGATCTCGACCTGCCGGATGGGCGCAGGATCAAGACCGTAAGCTCCCCCATCGGGATGGAGGGCATGCAGAAGGTTGCGCCTAAACCAGCGCCCGGCGTGGGTGAACATACCGAGGAAATCCTGCGCGAGGCGGGCTGCACGGACGCCGACATCGCGGCGCTGCGCGCGGAGGGCGCGATCATGTAGCGCACTGGCGCAAAGCCGTCCTTGCGCTATATAATCGGTCATGTCCTCGATCATCCATGAACCGATGAGCGGCGCGGAAATGACCGCGTTCGTTCCGCACCGCCCGGCCCGCCCGGACAAGACCGAAGGCGGCGTGCGTTTCAGACTGGTCTCGGAGTATCAGCCGGCGGGCGATCAGCCGCAGGCGATCGGAGAGCTGGTGGCGGGCCTGCGGGAGGGCCTTCAGGACCAGATCCTGCTGGGGGTCACCGGTTCGGGAAAGACCTTCACCATGGCGAAGGTGATCGAGGCGATGCAGCGGCCCGCCCTCATTCTTGCCCCTAACAAGACCCTGGCCGCGCAGCTCTATGGCGAGTTCAAGGGCTTCTTCCCCGACAATGCGGTGGAATATTTCGTGTCCTATTACGATTATTACCAGCCCGAAGCCTATGTGCCGCGCACCGACACCTATATCGAGAAGGAATCCTCGGTCAACGAACAGATCGACCGGATGCGCCATGCCGCGACCCGCGCGCTGCTGGAGCGCGACGATGTAATCATCGTCGCCAGCGTTTCCTGCATCTATGGCATCGGATCGGTGGAAACCTATGCGGGCATGACCGTATCCCTCGCCGCCGGGGACCGGGTGGAACGCAACCAGTTTCTGCGCGATCTGGTGAGCCTGCAATACCGCCGCAATGACGCGGCCTTTCAGCGCGGCGCGTTTCGCGTGCGCGGGGATGTGGTGGAACTGCATCCCGTGCATCTTGAAGACCGCGCCTGGCGAGTTTCGTTTTTCGGCGACGAGGTGGAATCCATTACTGAATTCGACCCCCTGACGGGCGCCCGAACCGCGGAACTCGACCGTTTCAAGGTCTATCCCAACAGCCATTACGTCACGCCGCGTCCCACCCTCAATCAGGCGGTTGAACGCATAAGGGAGGAATTGGAGCAGACCCTTGCCCGGTTCAACGCCGAAGGCAAGCTGCTGGAGGCGCAGCGCCTTGAACAGCGCACCAATTTCGATCTGGAAATGATCGCCGCCACTGGCTCCTGCGCGGGGATCGAGAATTATTCACGCTTCCTGACCGGACGCAGACCCGGCGAACCGCCGCCAACCCTGTTCGAATATCTGCCCGACAATGCGCTGCTGTTCACGGATGAAAGCCATGTCAGCGTGCCGCAGTTGGGCGGCATGTACCGCGGCGACTACAGACGCAAGGCGACGCTTGCGGAATACGGCTTCCGCCTGCCGTCCTGCGTCGACAACCGGCCCCTGAAATTCGAGGAATGGGACGCCATGCGGCCGCAGACCGTGTATGTGTCGGCAACCCCCGGCCCGCGCGAGCTTGCCCGCACCCATGGGGTCTTCACCGAACAGGTGATCCGCCCTACCGGCCTCATCGATCCGGTCTGTGAAATCCGTCCCGTCAAATCCCAGGTCGATGATCTGACCGCCGAATGCAGGGAGGTTGCCGCCAGGGGCGGACGGGCGCTGGTGACCACCCTGACCAAACGAATGGCGGAAGACCTTACCGAATACATGCATGAACAGGGGGTGCGGGTTCGCTACATGCATTCCGACATAGAAACCCTGGAGCGGATCGAGATCATAAGGGATTTGCGGCTGGGGGCGTTTGATGTTCTGATCGGCATCAATCTGCTGCGCGAAGGGCTGGACATTCCCGAATGCGCGCTGGTGGCGATACTCGACGCCGACAAGGAAGGCTTCCTGCGCTCGGAAACCTCGCTTATCCAGACCATTGGCCGCGCCGCACGCAACGTCGAAGGGCGGGTCATTCTGTATGCGGATAAAATCACCGGAAGCCTTGAACGCGCGCTCAACGAAACCGGACGGCGGCGGCGCAAGCAGCAGGCCTATAACGCAGAGCACGGCATCACGCCCGAAAGCGTCCGCAAGAATATTGGCGACATTCTCGCCAGCGTCTACGAAAAGGATCATTACACGGTAGCGTCGGGGATGGATGACGCGCTGAACTTCATTGGCGGCAATCTGAAAACGCACCTCGCGGATCTGGAGAAAAAGATGCGCGCTGCGGCAGGCGATCTCGAATTCGAGGAGGCGGCGCGCCTGCGCGACGAAATCCGCCGCCTGCAGACGGTGGAAATGGCGGTGGCCGATGATCCGATGGCCCGCCAGTCCGGAATAGAGGACGCCGTGGCGGAAAGCGCCCACCCAGATGCCCGGAACCGGAAACCGAAGGCGCGCTCGACCGCCGGAAGGCCGGGAACGCGGAAAACAAAATTCAGGCGCTGATCATGAATGCCCGCAGGGCCAGTATGCACAATGATCTGAGATGGGCTTCATCCTCGCCTTTGACGCTCTGGCCCCGTTACTGACGGGGGGCGAGCTGCTGGTGCGGGGCGCCCGAACCGCCCGCGCCCTTTGCGCGCGGCCCCTGGCCATGAAATGGCGCGGCCTGAACAACCGTGGAAACATTCAGAAAGATATTATCCCTCACGCCCCTTGCCCAGGGATTTGAGGAACAGTTTACGCGCCTCCTCTATTACCAGAACCGAGAGCGCAACACCGGTAGCGAGCGCCCAATCGGTGAGGCTGAGGGGGCTCATGTGGAAGATCTTTTGCGCCACCGGCCAGTTGATCACCAGCGCCAGCAAACCGATCACAGTTCCAAGCGCCGCCCATAATTTCCAGTTGCTGAAGAAATTATAGGCGAATGCGGAACAGGTTTCCGATCGCACATTGAAAGCGTTGCAGAACTGGAACAGCACGAAGGTGGTAAAGGCGATGGTGGTGGCGCGCTGTTCGTTACCCTCCTGCATTCCGTAATGAAGCATGATTAGCGTGCCCGCCGCCATGATCGCGCCATAAAAACCGATCACCAGAAGACGTCCTAAAGAGAGCACCCGCTCTTCCGTCTTGCGCGGCGGAACCTGCATGATGTCGGGACGCGCGGGATCAAGGCCCAGCGCCATGGCGGGTGGACCGTCCATAATGATGTTGACCAGCAGGATCTGCAGCGCGGTGAAAGGAACCGGCAGGCCGAACAGCGGCGCCAGCAGCATGGTGAAAATCGCCCCCGCATTGGTGGAAACCTGAAAGCGCAGGAACTTGACGATATTGTCATAAATGCGGCGGCCTTCATACACGGCAGTCACGATGGTGGCGAAATTATCGTTGGTAAGGACCATTTTTGCTGCGTCCTTCGCCACATCGGTGCCGCTGATCCCCATGGCGATGCCGATATCCGCAGCCTTCAGGGCGGGGGCGTCATTCACCCCGTCGCCGGTCATGGCGACCACATGGTCGCGCCGCTTCAGCGCCTGCACGATCCTGACCTTGTGCTCGGGGGCGACACGGGCGAATACCCCGGTGGTTTCCAGGCGCTCCGCCAGTTCTTCAACGGAAAGACTTTCCAGCTCCGCTCCGGTCATGATCCCGCCTGGAATGCCGAGTTCGGCGGCGATTGCCGCAGCGGTAAGCTTGTGATCGCCCGTAATCATCTTCACCTGAATACCCGCACGACGGCAGGTGGCGATCGCCTCCCGCGCCTCCTGCCGCGGGGGGTCCATCAGGCCGACAATGCCCGCTAATGTGAGCTGATTCACCAGAGGCGTCACATCGCCGCAAACGTCAAATTCCGCCAGCGGCACATCGCGGTAAGCCACCGCCAGCACGCGCAGGGCGCCTTGCGCCATTTTCTCGGCTTCCGCAATCACAGGCCCGGCAGACAGGGGAGCCGCACCACTTTCCGTCAGCCCTAGGGCGCATCGCGGCAGCAGCACCTCTGGCGCACCCTTGACGCAAATGCGTATCGTGTGGCCCATATGGTGAAACGTCGCCATGAATTTATGGGTAGATTCAAAAGGTATCTCCGCGACGCGCGGCCATTGCTCCTGCTGGGCGCCGCACTGGATCCCAGCCTTCGCCGCCAGCACGACAAGCGCGCCCTCCATGGGATCGCCCGACACCTTTCCCTCACACACAGTGCTGTCGCAACAAAGCACGGCGGGCAGCATGAGAGACGAGAAATCCGGTAACGCCCCGCCATCTTCGGCATGAATCAGACCGCTGGCGTCATATCCCTTTCCATCGGCGGTAAAACGGCGGCCCATAAAATAAAACGCCCTCGCCATCATCTGGTTGAGGGTCAGGGTGCCGGTTTTGTCGGAGCAGATCACCGTGGTGCAACCGAGGGTCTCCACCGAGGCCAGATGTTTTACAATAGCGGCCTGGCGCGACATCAGATGCATACCGACCGCAAGGGTGACGGTGACGACGGCGGGCAGCCCTTCCGGGATCGCCGCGACCGCCAACGCTACCGCGGTCAGCAAGGTCTCCATCAAAGGTTCGCCCCGGAGCAGACCCCAAACCAGAAGCAGGACGGCCACCATCCCCGCCAAAATCGCCAGGCTTCGGCCTACCGCATCCAGCTGAATCTGCAGCGGCGTCATGGGGGCTTCGGCTGTTTCCATCATTTTGGCGATCTGGCCGATCTGGGTATGCATGCCTGTGGCGGTGACGACGCATTCGCCACGCCCACGGGTGATGCAGGTATTCATGAACACCATGTTCATCCGTTCGGCCAGGGGGGTCTCGCGCACGCACGTCACCGCGGCGTCCTTTTCGGCCGGCACCGATTCTCCAGTGAAAGGGGATTCGTCCACCTCCAGGGTCGTCGCCAGGATAAGCCGTCCATCCGCGGGCACACGGCTGCCCGCATCCAGCAGCACGATATCGCCAGGGACCAGTTCTTCGGTGGGGACATCCATGACCGTCCCGTCACGCCGCACCCTGCAATGCGCCTCAAGCATGCGCTTCAGGGCCGTCAGATTGTGTTCCGCCCGCTGTTCCTGCTTGAACCCCAAAAAGGCGTTCAGAACGATCACGAAAAGGATTACGAGCGCATCTGTAATATCGCCGATAAGGCCCGCGAGAATGGCGGCAAAAATCAGCACCAGGATCAAATAGCTTTTGAACTGATCGAAAAATATCAGCCAGGCGGACCGTGGCGGTTTTTCAGTAAGCCGGTTCCAGCCGTAAACATTCAGGCGTTCCGCAGCTTCCCGGCTGGTCAGTCCTCCGGCAGAGGAAACGCCCATGCAGGCCAAAGCGGCCTCTATACTATAATGATGGGCGTCCTGCTGCGCCATATGCTGAGGAAGAAAGTCAGGTTGAGTGTCAGTCTTGGCGTCAGGAATGCTTTGTGCACGCATCGTCAGGCCGTCCGGTGGGGGCTGCTGGGGATCTTCTCCGCATATGGGGACGCCATTAGCGGCGCTCAAGTTTTTCCTTTGCTGTGCTTCGGATTCAGACGGTCCATGAGGGCGAACAACACGCCGGAGATGACAAAAGTGAGGTGAATTCCGACTTTCCAGCCCAGTTCGGCATTGGTGAGTTTGTCTGCATACATGAACGCTTTCAATAATTCGATGGCGGAAATGGCGGCTATGGACCCGATCACTTTGATCTTGAGATCGGAGTAATCCACCTTTCCCATCCAGTCCGGCCGGTCTTCGTGATCACCGGTATGCATTTTGGAAACGAAATTCTCATATCCCGCATAGATGATGATGATCAAAAGGTTTGCGATCAGCGTGATGTCCACAAGGGACAGGATGCCGATGATGATATCGCCACTGCTGGCCTGCATAATGCCTACCGACAGGAAAAAAAGCTCCTTGGCGAATTTGATCAGGAGCAGCAGGATCGCCAGAACCAGCCCCAGGTAAAGCGGGGCCAGCAGCCAGCGGCTGTTGAACATCAGGGTTTCAAGCGCAGACTCGATGGATTTCACGGATCAGGGTCCAGAATGGTGGATGACGGGACGCGCGCGGGCCGGGGCGGCCCGGTCTACAACACCTGTTCCGCCAGCAGTTGCAGGGATTCCGGCCGCGCGCCCGCTGCAAGCAGAGCCGAGATGTGTTTCTTTCTGCCCGCCTCCTTATAGGCCTGAAGGCGGTCCTTCACACGGTCCGCAGGACCGAGCAGCGCAATTTCATCGCATAATTTATCAGGCACGGCCGCCGCAGCTTCCGCCTTCTTCCCGTCGAGATACAGATCCTGAATGATCTTGGCTTCCGCCTCATATCCCAGCCGCCTTGCATAATCATTATAGAAGTTTTTCTCCCGGGCCCCCATGCCGCCGATATAAAGGGCGAGGAAATTCTTCACAGGAATACGGCATCTGTCCAGGTCATCCCCAATGATCACATTGACAAACGGGGTTATGGTGAAATTGTCCAGGCTTCTGCCCCCGCCCGCCTTGGCGAAGCCTTCTTTTATCGCGCTTTCGAACAGATCGAAACGCTCCGGGTTCATGAATACCGGGATGAAGCCGTCGGCGATTTCCGCCGCAACCGCAATCCCTGCCGGCGAGATGGCGCCGGTGACGATTTTGAGATCGGGGTCGCCATGCAGAATACTCTTCAGCGGTTTGCCGAGGCCGCTTGCCCCTTCGCCCTTGAACGGAATGTGATAGTGAAAGCCGTCATGGACCAGTGCTTCCTTTCGGTCCAGTATCTTGCGGATAATGCCGATATATTCGCGGGTCCGGGTCAGCGGCCGGCCATAGGCGACGCCGTGCCAGCCTTCGATCACCTGCGGGCCAGACGGGCCGATGCCGAGAATGAAACGTCCGCCGGACATGGCCTGCAGGGTCATGGCCGTCATGGCGGCCATGGCGGGGGTCCGCGCGGGCATCTGCATGATGGCGGTGCCGACATTGATTTTGCTGGTGCTGGCCAGCAGCCAGGCGGCAGGCGTCACCGCGTCCGAACCCCAGGCCTCGGCCGTCCAGACGCTGTCAAAGCCCAGGCTTTCCGCATGGCGCACCAGGCCAACCTGATTTTCGAATGATCCCCCGGAATAGCCCAGCGTCAGCCCAAGTTTCATAATCGTCTTCCCTGTTTCATATTCGCCGTCTTTGCGGGCCATTTAAGCATACCCCGAAGGGCGTTGCCATACGCATGCAGGCTCCGCCCAGATCCTGGCGCGCGCCTGATGGAACTCACGCAGCGCTTTTCAGATGTTTGGTGATCAGCATCTCCGCAATCTGCACCGCGTTAAGCGCCGCGCCCTTGCGAAGATTATCCGACACCACCCATAAGCTCAGGCCGTTCTCCACCGTGGCGTCCTCACGGATGCGTGAAATGTAAGTGGCGAATTCGCCCACACACTCCACAGGAGTGATATAGCCGCCATCTTCGCGCTTGTCGACCACCATACATCCGGGGGCGGCGCGCAGGATATCGCGCGCCTCGTCCGCCGTGATAGGGCGTTCGAATTCAATATTCACCGATTCACTATGGCCAACGAAAACCGGCACCCGCACGCAGGTTGCGGTTAGCCTGATTTTCGGGTCGAGCATCTTTTTAGTCTCGGCCGCCATCTTCCATTCTTCCTTGGTGTACCCGTCCTCCATGAAGGAATCGATATGGGGTATGAGGTTGAAGGCGATCTGCTTGGTGAATTTCTTTTTCTCTATCGGATCGGAAACGAAAACGGCCCGTGTCTGGCTGAACAGCTCGTCCGCACCCGCATTGCCCGCGCCTGACACAGACTGATAGGTAGACACCACGATCCGGGTGATCTTCGCCACGTCATGCAGCGGCTTCAGCGCCACCAC
>DMKG01000047.1:8062-12267 GCA_003454415.1 Alphaproteobacteria bacterium | reverse complement strand
GAACCAGACATTGAACCACATAATGGTCCCCATCCACATACCAATGCCGATCAGAATGCTTTTGGGTACGGCGAAGCCCTCAGTCGCCCCCAGCGTAAAAGCGGAAAGCAGATAGCCATTCATGAACGCCAGAATGACGCCGGTGATGATCGTCGCCATCGCGCCCCAGCGGAACCAGAACAACGCCTCAGGCGCGATCACCTTGCTGACGGCAGGTTTTTGTTCATCGGGTATTTTTGGCATGTTCGGAATTTGTACGAAGTTGAAATACCACAACAGGCCAATCCACATAACTCCTGAGATGACGTGAAGCCAGCGAAACACGAAGGCGCCGAAATTGTGATCCATTGTCACGCCCAGCGCCGAAAGCGCAATCAGCAAAACGACGGCGGCCAGCACGAAGGACGCTATCACCGTGTTTTGTAAAGATGTTAGAATTGAAGCCATAGGCTAACTCCTCCCCAGTTGATAGTCCGGCGGAATCAAATGTGTGAGCCCGCCCTCACCAGAGTTAAGTTAGACAATTTTCCATGATAAGTGAAACAGATAAGAATGCATTCATTTAGCAGGAGACGTATTGGCCGGGCGGATTTCATATTGTGGCGAACTGCTGCGCGGCGGCGACCATGACCGTTTCCTGACGGCGCTGTTCTCTTCTGCCGCCACGCGTGAGCCTTTGTTTACGCTGTACGCCTTCAATCTGGAAATCGCCCGCATCCGCGATCATGTAAAGGAGCCGCTGCTCGGGGAAATGCGCCTGCAATGGTGGCGGGAGGGGATCGCGGGAATATTTTCATCTCAGTCCTGTCCTGACCACCCGGTCTTGCAGGCGTTGGGTGAAGCGATCGCCGTGTTCGATCTTCCCCGCCAACGCTTCGAAATTATGCTCGATGCAAGATCGGCTGATTTTTCCAGCCAGCCTCATGCGACGCTGGATGCGCTGGAAACATATGCGGACGCCGTATCCGCGGGTCTGATGCGCCTGGCGGCTTTACTTCTGGAACGCGCGCGCCCCGGCGATGGGTTCCCGATACATATCCAGGACGCCGCGTTTCATCATGCAGGGGCAGGTTATATGCTTGCCGGCTTGTTGCGCTCCATCGCCTTTCATGGCGCACGCGGACAGATATGCCTGCCTGCTGACGTCATGCGGTTGGAAGGGGTCAGTCCGGACATGCTGCTGGCGGGAAAAATGCGCCCCGAGATCGGAAGGATGATAGAGAGGCTCAGCCAGCGGGCGGAAATGCACATCCAACGCGCCCGTCATCTTCTGCCCCGCGTCCCCAGAGATATCCTGCCGGTATTCTTGCCGGTGACGCTGGCGGAACTCTATCTCAAGGCGCTGCGTCTTTGCCGCCATGACCCGTTTCAACCGCCATCTCCGATACCGGTTCACCGGAAGCAGTTGCGCCTGTTCCGGGCATGGCTTGGCCGCAGATTTTAGAAACCTGTTTCAGCCAGTTTTCCATATCCGCCAACGCCCGCGCGCAATAGGCATGTTTTCGCGCAGGAGCCTTGGCTTTGCCGCGGGCGCGCCTGCCGTCGGCCTGCAACGGGGCTGGAATGGGCGGAAATAATCCGAAATTCACATTCATCGGCTGAAAGGTGTCCGCTTGCGCGCCGACCGTCAGATGCTGCAGCAAGGCCCCCATGGCGGAGGTAGGCGGCGGCAGAGGAAGCTCCGCATCTCCACGCCATTCCGCCGCCGCGAACAGTCCTGCGAGCAGGCCCATTGCCGCGCTTTCCACATAGCCTTCGACCCCGGTGATCTGACCGGCAAATCGCAAACGAGGCTGGGTTCGCAGCCGCAGGCGCCCGTCCAGAAGCCGTGGGCTGTTGATGAATGTATTGCGGTGAATGCCGCCCAGCCTCGCGAAACGCGCGTTCTGCAGCCCGGGAATCATGCGGAAGATACGGGTCTGCTCGCCATGCTTCAGCTTGGTCTGAAAGCCCACCAGATTATAGAGTGTCCCCAGCGCATTATCCTGACGCAACTGGACGACGGCGTAAGGCTTTTCCGGCCGGTGCGGGTTGGTCAGGCCAACGGGTTTCATGGGGCCATGCCGAAGGGTCTGCGGTCCGCGTTCGGCCATGATTTCTATGGGCAGGCAGCCCTCGAAATAGGGGGTGTTGCGCTCCCATTCCTTGAAGCTGGTTTTCTCTCCCGTAAGCAGGGCGTTTACAAAGTGCTCATACTGGCTCTGATCGAGAGGGCAGTTGATATAGTCCTTGCCGGTTCCCCCGGGACCCGGTTTGTCATATCGGGACTGAAACCAGGCTTGCGACAGATCAATACTGTCCATATGGACAATCGGGGCAAGCGCGTCAAAAAACGCGAGCGACTGACTTCCGGTAAAGGCGGTAATGGCTTCAGCCAACGGCGCCGAGGTCAGAGGACCCGTTGCGATAATGACGGCATACGCCTCTTCCGGCGGCGCCGTCACCTCGTTACGCCTGATTTCAATATTCGGCGTCGCGCGGAGCGTGTCTTCGATGGCGCGGGAAAAACCGAGCCTGTCCACCGCCAGCGCCGCCCCCGCCGGGACTTTATTCCGGTCCGCCGCGCTCATGACCAGCGATCCCGCCCGGCGCATTTCCTCATGCAACAGGCCGATGGCGCTGGCGTGATGGTCATCGGAACGGAAGGAGTTCGAACAGACCAGTTCCGCCAGTTGGCCGGTTTCATGCGCTTGCGTGCGCTTCAGTGGGCGCATTTCATGCAGGATGACCGGCACGCCCGACCGCGCCGCCTGCCAGGCGGCTTCACAGCCGGCCAGGCCGCCGCCAATGATGTGCAACTGCCGGATCATATAGCGAATAAGTCCCGGAACAATTTGTGGATAAAATTTTTCTTAACTGTGACGGTCATCACAAACCCTTGGAAATAATTGCTTAATGGAAAATTAAATAAGTTAATCTACTACTAAAGTGCTATGTGCGGAAAATAGACAACTCTGTGGAGAAACTGTGGTGTCTAACGAGAAGGGGAGAAGAGTCCTTTTCCCTGAGGGGATTGACCCTTCAGGGAGGTCTTTATGCGATTACTGGCAAAAGATAAAGGGCGCTGAACTCGTTCCCAACAGATCTGCTTTGCGGCCTTCCGAACTGGTCCAGCTTTTACCCAATCTCCTGATCTTTGAGTACCGTGAATCGGGAAAACTCATTTGCCGGCTGGCGGGCACCAGCCTGGTGGAGAAGTGGGGCATAGAATTAACGGGAACCGATCTGCTGGATTTTTACGACAAAAACCTTCGCGCCCCTGCGGGAAAGGTGTTTGACATGCTAAGAAGACAGCCCTGCGGATTGTGCGTGCGCCAGAAACTTTTATCCAAACATAATAGTCCTTTTATCGCGGAGCTCATTTTTTTACCTCTCCGCGGCCATGATCATCAAATCAGTCAGCTGATTGCGATCGCCATTGTTCTGGAGCATGAGGAAAGCAGGGGGAGTACTCCCAAGGCGCTTCTTTCAAGGCCCGTCACATTTGATTTTTTTGATATTGGCGCTGGCCTCCCGTCATCGCTCTCTGCGGCGAAGCACCTCACTGCAATGGGTTAGAGGAAGGCTGCTTTATCCTGGTTTGAGCCTGCGGAGCGCGCCGCCGTCATCAACGGACCTGCTGCTGACACCTTTTGTGCGTCTTTGCGCGCTCCCGCCACGGCGGGCCTGTAATCATTCCTTCATATAACTGCAACAAATCCATCATGTGGCCCTGCTAGTTGTGCGATGGGCAGGGTTGGCGCGTGGCCAGCAACCTGCATTCGAAACTGTGATTTCTTTCACGCATCAAGGGGTATTTCTATGTCAGCAAAAAAATTGCGAATGGCGGGCTTTGTCTTGCTGGGCGGCTCTCTGTCATCGGCATTGCCGGGAGTAGCCAATGCGCAAGCTCAGGCCAGTCAGAGCGAAATCAGCGCGATGAAAGCGCAGATTCAGGCCATGGAACAGCGGCTCAGCCAGATGCAGGCTGCACAGGACGTCAAGATCAATGAAATCAAGACCAAGCAGCAGGAAGCGGTTGAAGTCAAACTTTCCAATGGCCGTCCGACCTTGCGGACCCCCGATGGCATGTTTGAAATGGCGTTGCGTGGCCGCGCGCATTTCGATACCGGCGCCTATTTTCAGGATGATGATGGACTGCCCGCTATCGCGCCAGGGCGCGATCTGGGCAGCGGCTCCAATTTCCGCCGCGCCCGTTTAGGGGT
>DMKG01000047.1:2457-7851 GCA_003454415.1 Alphaproteobacteria bacterium | reverse complement strand
CGCCCGTTTAGGGGTCGAAGGCAAGTTCATGCGTGACTGGGGCTACCAGTTGGAGGTGAATTTCGGCGGGTCGGGAGGAGAATCGTCTGGAACGATCAATTATGCATGGCTTTCTTATTCCGGTTTCAAGCCGCTGACTTTTTTCGCAGGCGCCATGAAGCCGTCCATGACCATGGATGACACAACGAGTTCCAATGAGATACCTTTCATCGAGCGCCCTGCAGCCGTGAATATGGCGGCGAGTTTTGGCGCGGGTGATTCCCGCACGGCGTTTGGCGTGCGTGGAAATGAAGGTAATTTCTACGCCTCGCTCTATTACACGGGCGGCGTCATTGGCGAAGGGGGAGCGGATGAGCAGAGCGCGCTGGTGGGCCGCGCGGCTTTCCATTTCCAGCCCAGTCCCGATTCGACCGTGCATATCGGCGCTTCGGGCACCAATGTATTTGAATTCAATCAGCCTTCAGGCGGGGCTGGTCCCGTCTTTACTTTGCAAGACAGGCCGGAGTTACGTATTGATGGCGCGAGGCTGGTCTCAACCGGAACCCTGAACGTTGAAGATGCGCGTGTTTATGGCCCGGAATTCGGATTCAACTGGAAGAATCTCTATGGCCAGGCGGAATACTATCGTTATGACCTAGACCGCCGCGGCGTTTCCGAAGCGAATTTCGATGGCTGGTATGTGCAGGGCGCCTATATTCTGACAGGAGAAAGCCGGTCCTACGATGCGAAAACCGCATCTTTCGGTGGTCCAAGGCCCAGCTCGCCCTTCAGTTTTGGCGGGTCTATCGGCGCAGTGGAACTGGCGGCGCGCTATAGCACGGTCAATCTGGATGATAACGCCTCCAACTCCACCTGTCTTGGAACCGTTTCAGGCGGATCAGCGACCCTCAACCCGGCGGCGACTTCCAGTTGTATCCGCGGTGGCGAGCAGGACATCATCACCCTTGGCGTCAACTGGTATCCGAACCGCAATGTTCGCTTCATGCTCAATTATCTGATTGCGGATGTTGACCGCCGCGCCTATTCCAACAATTCAGTTGCGAATGGCGGTCCCAACGCGAAGATCGGACAGGATTATACCGCGCTCGCCCTGCGCACCCAGTATAACTGGTAGCGTATCGGATTTTCTTTGCGCGCCGGCGGGCTTTCCAGTCCCGCCGGCGCAACTTTTTTCTTACCCCATGCAGAATGCGTTCAGCTTGTTGCCGTCCGGATCGCGGAAATACCCAGCGTAAAAGCCTTCCCCGCGTGGCCCTACCGGTCCTTCATCCTTTGCGCCAAGTTCCATCGCCTTTTTATAAACCGCGTCCACTTTGGCGCGGCTGTCCGTGCCCAGCGCCACCATCACGCCATTGCCGATAGTGGCCTTATTGCCGTCGAAGGGTTTGGTGATGGCTAGCATGGGCTGGCCCGGCCCTGTGCCCCAGGCGATAAACGTTCCCATATCCATGAGGCGCTTGGCGCCGAGTTCACTGAGAAGGGCGTCGTAAAACCTGGCGGCTTTTTCCATGTCGTTCGTGCCCAGAGTGACATATCCGATCATCGTATATTCCTTTTCAGAACTGTGAAGAGCAGACAAGATTAATGCAAACCATAAGGAATGGATACAGGCGTAAATCTGCTGGCCATCCCTGTGTTCCCCGCATAAGCTGTCTGAAAATGCAAAACAGGGGAGGGAGGTCATGGCGCCAGGCGGTGATATCAATGCGGCCAGCGAAAAGTTTCTGCGCGGCAAATATGCGATCGTGGGGGTTGGCGAAACCGGCTATGTTCGCGGTTCCGGGCGAACCACGCGCGCGCTGGGCACGGAGGCGGTGCGCAAGGCGATCGAGGATGCGGGACTGAAGCCCTCTGACGTGGACGGCATGCTGTCCTACAGTTTCAATGACTCCACCTTCTCACCGACGATTGCGGGCGAACTTGGCATCCGCCCCAATTTCTACATGGATGTGTATGGCGGCGGCTCCAGCACAGAGGCGCTGATCGGCATCGCCATGGGGGTGATCGAGGCCGGCATGTGCAGGACCGTTGTGATCTACCGTGCCATGAACGGCTATTCCGAAGTGCGCATCGGCGGCACGGGCGGTCGCGGCTCGGTCGCGCCGGTTGGCGGAGAGGGGCTGTTCACCCGCGCCTACGGTCTGATGAGCGCAGGCCAGATGTTCTGCCAGAGCTTCATGCGCCATATGTATGATTATGGCACCACGCCCGAACAGGTGGCGATGGTGAAGGTGATCCATTCTGAGCACGCTTCCAACAACCCGAAGGCGTTCTACAAGAAGCGACTGACGGTGCAGGATGTAATCAGCAGCCGCATGATCGTGAAACCGCTGCATCTGCTCGACTGTTGTGTCGAGACGGACAATGGCACGGCCATCATCGTCACCCGCATCGACCGCGCCCGTGACTGCCGTCACAAGCCGGCCGTCATTCAATCCGTAGTCGGAAGATGCTGCAAGCCGCGGGCGGACATGCATTATCAGGCCGGGCCGATCTCGACTGTGGCCGGCCATTACGCCAAGGACATTCTGTGGCCGAATGCAGGCGTGGGGCCGGAAGACGTTGATGTGACCGGCTCCTATGACGCCTTCACTTTCACCACCATGCTGCAGCTGGAGGATTACGGGTTCTGCAAGAAAGGAGAAGGCGGAAATTATGTCTCCGATGGCACGATGCGGCTTGGCGGAAAGCGGCCCAACAACACCAGTGGCGGGCACCTGTGCGAAGGCTACACCCATGGCGTCAATATGGTGATCGAAAATGTGCGCCAGTTGCGCCACGATGTGGACGACAGTTGTCCCGTCGGGCCGGATGGAAAGCGCCAGCACAGCTATGATTACCGCGAGGGCGGCTGCCGTCAGGTGAAAAAGGTGGAAGTGACCGCCAATCTCGGCTGGGCGACCCCCGGTCAGGGCTCGGCCATGGTCATGGCTCAGGACAAGAGATAGAAGGAAGAAGAACATGCCCGTGAAAGGCGAATATCTTGGCATGCCGCTCCACATCAATGATCTGGAGCACGACTACCGCGAATTTTTCGGCTATTGCGCAAAACATGACCTGCATCTGCAGAACTGCGACGACTGCAAGATGTTCCGCTATCCGCCCACCACGGCCTGTCCCTATTGCGCCAGCCCCAGGGCGACGTGGAAACCGGTGGAAGGCAAGGGGACGCTCTATTCCTATGGCGAAATTCATCACGCGATCCAGCCCGTGTTCCGCCAGTATTCTCCCTATATGCTGCTGCTGGTCGAACTAGACACGCAGAGAGGCAAACCAGGGGAATTCGACGGACTGCGATTTACCGGCAATCTCGCGGCCCCCAACGGTGATCTGGCGCCGCCGGATCTGGTGCGGAGCGTCGGCATCGGCACCCGTCTGCGTATCGTTTACAAGGATGCGGGGGAGGGGATTTCCATGCCTCTTTGGACAGTGGACGAATCCGCCACCCAGCCCGCCAGGCCCTGGCGTTATCCGATTGAATAGCGTGTCAGGCGTCGGGGCCGCCTGACATCAGCCAGCGCGCGCATTCCCCGCCAAGCTCCCTGCGGGCCATGTCTTCATAGCGCTGGCTATCTTCTGGCGTGAGTATGTCGCGCCAGCGTCCGTTCACGCCTTTGTTGATAAACGTCTTCGCGCCCCCCTCAAAGATGGCGCCGCCCAGAGGCACGGTCTTTTCTCCATGCGCGCGCATATAGCCGAAACTGCAATGTTCGAGAATGTCCGGCCAGCGGCGTTCGTCAATGGATATCTGCAGATGGTCCGCGATCCTGCGAATCGCTGCGGGCATATCAGCCTTCATGTCCGCAAAATGGATCAGCATGACATTTGGCAGGCGCCGGATTTCCCACCAGGACCGGATATTTTCCCAGAAAGGCCAGAAGGGAAATCCGTCTCTCTCCAGCCAGTCCAGAAAATACTGGCGGATATCCGGCGTTGGGGGTTCGATAGGAGGGCCAACCCGGCCGGGCGTGTCGTTCATGGCCGCATACCATAACGCATTGGCGTTGGCATGGTGGTTATAGAGGCTCCATACCACATCGCGGCCGTCGCGCCCGATATAGAGGTAGCGCGCCCGGGGCGAAAACACCAGCGCGTCAACGGGAAGATGCGTCTTGATGAAGCGCCGATGGGTCTGCGCCTCCAGCAATTGCAGTTTGACCTCCCTGGGCGGCACGCGCAGATCGAGCCAGGGGGACAATTCGGAAACGGCAATGTCAGGATCGCCATTGAAAAGCAATTGCCCGACGATCTGCTGGCTCCAGGTCGTGCCGGATTTTCCATAAGTGCCGATGACGATGTCGCCGTCACGGAATTCGAAATCGTTCCATACAGTCGAATCGAAATGGTGATTATGCAGTTCCCGCGTCTTGCGTGGCCACTGGATGGCGCCTGCGGTCATGTTTCAGCCTTTCCGTCCTGAGAGAGAGTGCCGGCAAGTATATCCTTGCCGGAACGAGGCTGGAACAGGAATATGGGCATCGGACCGTTTGCGGACCATGGACCCGATCAGAACGCCCCGCGCCAGTTAGGATTACCCGGACAGGAGGTGAACTAACCGAACAGCGAGAGGATTTGCTGCGGCCTGCTGTTGGCGATTTGCAGCGCCTGGGAGCTGAGCTGCTGCTGCACCTGAAGCGCCCTCAGCCGCGCGCTCTCAAAGCCCAGATCCGCGTCCACCAGCTTGCCGATGCCCAGACTGAGGGAATCCTGTAATTTCTTCACGAAACCCGAATGGGTTTCGAGTCTGGAATTGCTCGCGCCCAATGTGGCTAGGGCGCTGTTTACCGCCTGCTGCATGGCGTCAATGGCTGTCGATTCGGCTGTTGCGTTGGCAAGTGTGCTGAGATCGCCAAGCATGTCCGACGTGGACGCCTTGATATTGATCGCGGGAATCACGATGGCGTTTGCGGCGCTTGCGGTTGGCTCCGAGATGATTCTCAGATCATCCGTAGCCGGAGTGACGGGATTTTTGTCAATGAGGTTGAAGTTGTCATAGGTGGCGGCGTTGATCACCGTGCTGATCTGCGCAACATAGGATTGGTAGGAAGTGTCGATCAGTTGACGGTCGGTAGCGGATAAGGCGGGATTGGACGCCTGAACGGCCTTTGTTTTCATTTCGATCAGCAGATTGGATAAAGTCTCCAGCGCCCTGATGGATACGTCCAGTATATTTATGCCGCGCTGCACACTCTGATCGACGGCGTCATATCCGTCTTTTTCGGCACGCTGCTTCTGCGCCACTGCATAACTGCTGGCGCCATCCTTCGCCTCGTTGATCCTGTATCCGGATGCGATCCGTTCCTGAACGGAATCGAGTTCCTTGTTCACGGCATTAAGCTGCTGCAGCGCGATCAGGGCGGAACTGTTTGATTTAATAGAAACGACCATCGAATT
>DMKG01000047.1:0-2301 GCA_003454415.1 Alphaproteobacteria bacterium | reverse complement strand
CGCGGAACTGTTTGATTTTATCGAAACGACCATCGAATTCTCCGTAATGTAAGGCGCTGCGTTTTGCGCGCCGGCCACACTTCCTGATCATTTCAGAAGCAATGGGCGTGCCAGAAATAGATTTTCACAACCTGTTGTTTTATTTGGGATCTTTATTGAATAAGGGGGTTTGACCGGCAAAATTTTCCGCGTGCGGCGCGCGGCCGGCGGATTATGACCTGAAGGGAGGAGGCGCGTCAGGCGGGATCAGGCGCCGGTGTCCAGCGTAAGACCGGTGATATCACGGAAAAAGGCGATTTGACGCAGGGCGTCTTCTGCAGGGTATTGTTCCAAAACCTTGCCGGTTAATTTTTCGATCGACATGAAAACATACCGGTTGCTTTCCTTGTCGAACTGAATGGACAGATATTTATCCTTCGCGATCTGAATCGCCGCGGGCTTTTCCGGCTTATTATCGGAGCGGTCGCGCGTTCCCGTGTCCGCCCTTTTTTCTTTATCGGCGGAGGAACTCAGAGGGCCTGATCGAGGCAAGGGATCCCTGACGCTGACGGGAATATTGCCTGCGCTGGCCGTAGTGCTGGATACAGATGACACACTCATGGCGTCCACGTTCTGTTCCTGGTAACTTCAAAGGACGCGCAAGTTCTGCGCCCTATGCCAGAAATATAGGAGCCAGTTGTTAAAAAGGGGTAAAGACGTAGAGAAGCGCTTTATTTCGATTGGAACGTTTTTGGCCCCTCACCCGTTTGATGCCGGCGCCACATTTCGAGATAGGCGGCGTCGAGATGACGCGTATAGCTTGTGCTGTCGAACAGGGGCGCGATTTTGCGCTTGTGCGCGATTTTCTCCCGAAGCTTCCGGAGCCTTTCCGGCGAACGGGCAAGGCTTACGGCAAGGTTTTCATATTCCTGAAGATTTCCTGTAATCAGTTCAGGCATTTCCAGTGCGCGTAAAATGCTGCCTGCGCCACGCGCCACGAAGGTTTGCCCCGGACAGGTTATGACCGGACAGTCCATCAGCAGCGCATCGCTTGCCGTGGTAAGCGCATTTACAACCAGCGTGTCCAGAAACAAATCCGCATGACGGTGACGCGCCAGATGCTCCGCTTGTGGAAGTTTCGGCGCGAATACGAGCCGTTCCGGATTCATGCCGCGCTTTGCGGCTTCACGCCGGAGATTATTGGCCGTCTCTTCTTCAGGCTTCAGGAGCCACAACACGCTTTCCGGCACGCGATCCAGGATTCGCATCCACACATCAAACACGCTCGGAGTTATTTTATAGGTCTGATTGAAGCAGCAGAAGACAATCCCCGTTCCCGGCAATCCGCAATCGGCGCGGGAAGGCGTATGCTCCGCCACAGGCCGCAGGCTGTTGGGCTGATAGGTGTCAGGAAGGTATACGAGACGCTCCGTATAAAATGGCTGCTGATCAGGTGGGACGACATATTCGTCAAGCACGATATAATCGATGTAATCCGCCCCCATCGTGCCGCCATAGGCCAGATAATTCACCTGAATGGGGGCGGGCCGTGCGGCGAAAATTCCTAAGCGTGCGCCATAGGTATAGCCTTTACGGTCGATCAGGATATGAATACCGTCTTCATGAATGCGTTCCGCCGCTTCGCCGTCTGTAAGGTTCTGCACGTCGACAAAGCGATCGACGCTTTCCATGAACTGGCGGCGTTCCGGGCTGTCATCGGGCGGACCATAGGAATAGGCATAGACTTCAAAGCGCCTGCGGTCGTGTTTTTTCAGCACGTCCATCATCAGATAGGCCATGGGATGGCTGCGGAAGTCCATCGAAACATAGCCGATACGGATCTTTTCGCCCGGCGGGGGCGCATGGATGAATTTTCTGACGCTCTCAGGCGCTGCGCTTCGCCGTAGTTTTTCGCTGATTGTGGCGTTGGCGCGAGCGCAGAAAAACTGCTCCCTGTTTCCGGGCGCGCTGGGAAGCGACTGAAAAATGAAGGGGTCGCAGATGCCGCGTTTTTCCATGACTGCGGCGACGATCTCTTGTGACTGTTTTTCGATATTCTCCCAGTCACAGAGATGCATCTTGTTGGCGACAAGATAGCTCAGGGTCAGCAGGGATTCCGGCGCCTGTTCAATCGCCTTCTGCAGCAATGGCGCCGCACCCGTCCGGTCGCCGAGCATGGTTTTGGCCAGGGCAAGATTATGGCAGACGCCATCGGCGTCAGGATCGATGCGGAGCGCGGCTTCATAGGCCCGGACCGCCTGCGGGAACAGGAACTGTTTGTGCAGGCACTGGCCCAGACGGTTATAAGCCTCAATATTATCA
>DMKG01000019.1:708-3045 GCA_003454415.1 Alphaproteobacteria bacterium | reverse complement strand
TTCGCCATGCCCGCCCATCGCCTCGACGATCTTGTCATAGCGGGTGTAATTGAGGGTCGTGGCGATCATCCGGTTGGCGCCATAGGTCGTCGCTTGCGGGCGCGCCATCTGGCCCCAGGCGGCGTCATTGCCGACAATGCCGACGATCGGCAGATTGAAGCGCACGGCCGTGTCATATTCGAACCCGTTCAGGCCGAAGGAGCCATCGCCGTAGATGATCAGCACGCGCTTGTCCGGCTTGGAAGCCTGGGCGGCCAGGGCGAAGGGCATGCCCACCCCGAGGGTGCCGAGCGGCCCCGGATCCATCCAGCCATTTTCTCCCGGCACCGGCAGAACCTTGGAAGCCTGGGCGACGATATCGCCGCCATCGCCGATCAGGATAATATCCTTGTCGTAAGATGCGACGAAATCCCGCACCTCGCGGCACATGCGCGGGGGATCCACAGGGCTTTCATTGGAATTCAGGCCCTTTTCATTTTCCGCTTCCAGTTTCGCCTCGATCGGTTTGATTTCATCGAGCCAGGAGGAGAAATCCAAATGCAGTTTTTCCTGCTCCATGATCCGGATCATGGAATTGAACGAGGAGCCCAGATTGCCGACTATCCCCACATCGGCCGAACGGTTGGTGCCAATGAGCGTGTTTTCGATATCCAGCTGGATGATCTTCGCATTTTTGGGAATGGAATTGCCAAAGCCCAGGCGGAAGTCCAGCAGCACTCCGGCGCAGATGAACACATCGCAATTCTGCATCGCATCCTTGCGCGAACGGTTCAGCAGATAGTTCGACCCCGGCGGTACGGCGCCGCGCCCCATGCCATTGACGTAAGTCGGAATATTGGTGCGGGCCAGAAAGTCGTTCAGCGGGCCGGAAGCGTTCGACCATTTCACGCTGGTGCCCGCCATCAGCACCGGGCGTTTCGCCTTGGAGAGGATTTCCAGCGCCTTGCGGCAATCGTCTTCGTCCGGAAGCATTTGCGGGGCAGGGCGGAAGCGGGGAAAACGCACCTGATCGAAACTCTCGACCCGGCCCATCAGAACGTCCATGGGAATTTCCAGAAATGCCGGGCCAGGGTTGCCCGATACCGCATGGCGCACCCCCATTTCGATATAATCGGGAATGCGTTTCGTATCGTAACAGGCGTCCGCCCATTTGGTGATCGGGCGCATCACCCCGACATGGTCCATTTCCTGAAGCGAGCCTTTACGCGCTGCGCTGAACGGGCCCTGTCCGCCAATAACCAGGATGGGTGAATTGGCGCGCCAGGCATTAGCGACGCCGGTCACGCCATCGGTGACACCCGGACCGGCCGTCAGCACGGCGCAGCCGATGCTTCCAGGATTGAGCCGGCTCCAGGCGTCTGCCGCGTGCACGGCGGCCTGTTCGTGACGGACGTCGATGACGGGAATGCCTTCGTCCATACACCCATCGTAAATTGCCATGACATGGCCGCCACAGAGGGTAAAGACGCATTCGACCCCCGCCTGTTTGAGCGCCCGCGCCGCCAGTTTGCCGCCATGAATTGCTGACATGGAATCCTTCCCCGGTTATGGTTATCTATGCTGGCAGAATAGCTGGGTGGAATGGGACTTTGCAATCGCGCAATGCTGTAGAACAGGAGAACGGGCATGTTGCTTGACAGAAATCAGAGTTGTCTGATCGTGGTGGACATACAGGAGCGTCTGGCGCCCGCCATGCACGATGGCGGGCAGGGGGCCATCCATAACGCGGGAATTCTCATGAAGGCGGCCCGCAGGCTGGGAGTGCCCGTCCTCGTGTCAGAGCAATATCCGCGCGGACTGGGGCGCACCGTGGCCCCCCTGCAGGAATTCATGCCCGATCAGGGCGCGATCGAAAAGGTCGAATTCGCCTGTCCCGGCAATGCGGGATTTACGCAAAGATTTAAGGCGTTAGGTAAAAAACAGGCTGTAATCGCAGGTATGGAAACACATATCTGTGTTTTACAGACAGCGCTTAAATTGCGGGCCGAGGGGGTGGAAGTCTTCGTCGCCGGTGACGCCACCGCCTCGCGCAAACCGGATAGTATGGATTTCGCCTTTGCGCGGCTGACCGATGCGGGGTGTGCGATCCTCACCACGGAGATGGCGGTGTTCGAGTGGCTGGAACGTGCAGGTACAGATGATTTCAAGGCGTTACAGCCACTCATTGCCTGATGGCGTTAATTATCAGCGGGGTCAGGTCGCGCTGCTAGCAGGAGCGATCCTGCTGAGCGCATGCCGGGTCTTTTCCCAATGAAATGGGCTGTGGATCAGTTGCGCCAGCGCTCGTAGCGAGGCAAGCCAGGTCATTCCCCAATAGAAAGGAGTCAACAGGATATC
>DMKG01000019.1:0-559 GCA_003454415.1 Alphaproteobacteria bacterium | reverse complement strand
CCTGACATGCCGATAATGAAAAGCCTTTCGTTCAACCATAAGAGGGACGGAGGGATGGATGGCCCGCAAACGCATAACGAGGTCATGTAAACCAGCGCCGCTGCGGGCATTGCAAAGGCCAGCGCCACGGTCCCGCCGATGAAGAGCTGAAACCCCAAAAAACCCGCCGGGCCCAGTTGCCGCCATAAATCCAGCGGCGCGCGCATGTGCACCAGCCAGGTCAGCATATAGCCCTTTTGCCAGCGCGTCCGCTGCCGCAGCCAGTTGAGATGACGGCAATTGGCTTCCTCCAGAGTGGTGGAATCCAGAACGGCGCATTTATATCCCCGGCGCGCCAGGCGGAGGCCGAGATCGGCGTCTTCGGTCACGTTATAGGCGTCCCAACCGCCAAGCTCCCGTAGAACGCTGGTGCGGAAATGGTTTGAAGTACCCCCCAGCGGTATAGGAAGCCCCAGGGCCTGCAATCCTGTCAGGAGCCAGTCAAACCACATGCTGTATTCCAGTGTGAACTGGCGTGTAAGCCAATTTTCATTGGAATTATAATAATTTAAACGAGCCT
>DMKG01000161.1:6451-14078 GCA_003454415.1 Alphaproteobacteria bacterium | reverse complement strand
TCGACCGTCTCCTTGTCGATGTCGGCCAGCAGGTCGCCGGCGTGCACGCCGACGATCGTCACGCCGAGGATGCGGTCCTTGCCCGGCACGGTGAGCACCTTCACCCAGCCGTGCGCGGCGCTGTCGGCGATCGCCCGGTCGAGGTCGTCGATGCCGTAGCGCGTCATCTCGTAGGCGACGCCCTTCTCCTTCGCCTCCTGCTCGTTGAGGCCGACGCGCGCCACCTCGGGGTCGATGAAGGTGCACCACGGCACCACCGAGTAGTCGGCCTTGAAGCGCCTGAAGGTGCCGAAGAGGCCGTTCACCGCCGCGTACCACGCCTGGTGCCCCGCCGTGTGCGTGAACTGGAACGGCCCCGCCACGTCGCCGGCGGCGAGGATGTTAGGGTAGATCGTCTGCAGGTACTCGTCGGTGACCACCGTGCGCTGCGCCGGGATGCCGAGCTCCTCGAGCCCGAAGCCCGAAAGGCGCGCCACGCGGCCGACCGCGCACAGCAGCAGGTCGAACGCGATGCGGCGCGTCGAGCCGCCCGCCTCGACCTCGATCCACTTCTCGCCGCCGCCGTCGCGGCCGCAGCGCAGCGCCTTGTGCCCCGTGAGCACCGTGACGCCGTCGCTTTCCAGCGCACCGCGCGCGTACTGCGACACCTCCTCGTCCTCGCGCACCATGATGCGCGGCAGCATCTCGATCTGCGTCACCTGCGAACCGAGGCGCGCGAAGGCCTGCGCCAGCTCGCAGCCGATCGGCCCGCCGCCGAGCACCACCAGCCGCCTGGGCAGCTCGCGCAGGTCCCACAACGTGTCGCTGGTGCGGTAGCCGACTTCCTCCAGGCCCGGCAATGGCGGCACGAAGGGCGCCGCGCCGGTGGCGATGACGATGCTGCGCGTCGAGAGCACACTCGTGCTGGCGTCGTCCTTCGTGATCTGCACGTGCCACGGGTCGAGGATCAACGCTCGGCCCAGCTGCACGTCGACGCCCAGGCCGGTGTAGCGCTCCACCGAGTCGTGCGGCTCCACCGCCTTCACGACCGAGGCCACGCGCTCCATCACCTGCGCGAAGTCGAGCTCGTATTCGGCGCGCTTGACGCCGTACTCGGCGCTGTGGCGCATCTGGCGCACGAGCGTCGCCGTCTTGATGAGCGCCTTGCTCGGCACGCAGCCGTAGTTCAGGCAGTCGCCGCCCATCTTGTGCTGCTCGACGAGCGTCACCTTGGCCTTCACGACGGCGGCGATGTAGCTCGACACGAGCCCGGCGGCGCCGGCGCCGATGACGACCATGTTGCGGTCGAACTTGCGCGGCTTGCGGTCGGCCCACTTCGCGTAGACGCGCCGCGCCTTCACCGCGTCGACGATCTTCTTGGCGATGAGCGGGAACAGGCCCAGCAGCACGAAGCTCGCCAGCAGCCCCGGCGAGACGATGCCGGCCAGCGACTCGATCTTCGCCAGCTGCGTGCCGGCGTTCACGTAGACGAGCGTGCCGGCCAGCATGCCGAGCTGGCTCACCCAGTAGAAGGTGCCGGCCTTCATCTTCGTCAGGCCCATCAGCAGGTTGATGACGAAGAAGGGGAACAGCGGCACCAGCCGCAGCACGAACATGTAACTCAGCTCGTTTTTCCTGAACTCCGCCTCCATCTTCCGGATGGCCGGCCCCGCTTTGGCGCGCAGAACATCACCGAAAACGGTTTTTGCCGAAACGAAAAGTATGACCGCGCCTGAAGTGGCGGCAAAGACTGTGGTGGCCGTGCCTATGACCGGACCAAACAGGAAACCCCCGCTAATCGTCATCAGTGTGCTTCCCGGCAGGGAAAATGACACTACGGCGATATAGACAGCGGCATAGACCAACACCGAGAGCCATGGGTTCGTGGCGGTCCATTCCCGCAGCAAGATACGGTTATCCCGCAGCGCGTCGAAGCTGAGATAACGATCCAGATCAAGTATGAAAAACGCCAGGAACCCAGCCAACAGCACGGCCAGAGGCCATAACCGCCTAAGGCTGAAAACCGGAGTCTGACCCCGTGCGGTCTCAAAATCGTCTGCCATGGTTTCACCTGAATTTTAATCATTGGCCGGGTTTTCGCCGAAACGTCATTAATGGTTACACGATATTGACTTTCGTCCCCGGCTTTTCTATACAACCGCTTCCCAACGGCCGCTTTCTGGCCGCTTTGCTTTGACGCTGACGGAGAAATCCCGTGAAACGCACCTATCAGCCCAGCCGGCTCGTCCGGGCCCGCCGCCACGGATTTCGCGCCCGCATGGCGACCAAGAATGGACGGCTGGTCATCAACCGCCGCCGCGCGCATGGCCGCAAGAAACTCTCGGCCTAAGCATTAGCAGGTAGTGGTTCTAGCGCCAGCGCGGGCAAAAAGTCAGGGCGCGCCCCTTAGCTTCATGCCAGTTTCCGCCGCAACACTCAAAAAACGGACAGAATTCCTTGCCGCCGCCAGAGGCGCCAAAGCAGCCACGCCCGGGCTTGTGCTTCAGGCAAGAAAACGCCCTGAAGCCGAAGCTGGCCCCTACAGGACCGGCTTCACCGCCACCCGGAAAATTGGAGGGGCGGTGGCGCGCAACCGCGCCAAACGCCGTCTTCGCGCCGTGGCGGCGGAATTGATGCCGGAATGCGGGCGCATGGGGTATGACTATGTGCTGATTGGCCGGGCGGACACAGCGAACAGGAAGTATGACGCCCTGCGCGAGGATCTGAAACGGGCCCTGAACCGCGTGCACCGCACACCTGAAACAGAGAGCCGGAAGAAATGACGGAAGACAATCGGAATCTGTTGCTGGCCTTCACCCTTTCCATGCTGGTGCTGTTTGGCTGGTTCTATTTCGTTGACCGCCCGCGGATGGAAGCGGATCGCGCGCGGATTGAAACCCAGACCGAACCGGCTAAGCCCGCGCCCGGCCCAGGCGGAAACCCCGCCGCTTCCGACATTCCCAGACCCGATGGCGCGCCTGGCGGCCGCCTGCCAGGATCGGAATCGGTCATGGCGGGCACGCTGAGCCGGGGAGAGATTCTGGCGCAAAGTCCGCGTATCCCCATCGATAACGGTCAGGTCCATGGCTCCATCTCCCTGACGGGCGGCAGGCTGGACGATCTGACACTGATCGGCTACCGGGAAACCGTTTCTCCCGCCAGTCCTGAAATCGTCCTGCTTTCACCGGCCGGTTCCAGCAAACCCTATTATGCGGAATACGGATTTGTGGCCGTGGGCGCCGCCCCGCCCAAGCTGCCGGATTATCAGACAAGGTGGACGGGCGACGTGAATCAGGTGTTACGCCCGGGAAACCCCGTCACCCTGAGCTGGGATAATGGCGAGGGGCTGCGTTTCACCCGGACCTATGCGGTGGACGATCATTTCCTGTTCACCCTTACCGACCGGGTGGAAAACACCGGGGGATCAACGGTAAGCCTCATGCCCTATGGCCTGGTGTCCCGTCACTATACGCCGGAGGTGGCGGGTTATTTCATTTTGCATGAAGGCCTGCTCGGGGTCCTGAACGGAACGCTCAATGAAATTACCTATGAGGACATTCGCGAGGAAGCGCAGGAACGGGTGCAGAGCACGGGCGGCTGGCTCGGGCTCACCGATAAATACTGGCTCGTCACCCTGATCCCGGATCAGAACGCGGCCTTCACGGGGAGTTTTTCCTACAGACCCCTTGGCGGCCATGACCGTTATCAGGCGGATTATCTGCGCGAGGCCATCAGTCTCGCCCCTGGGGAAAGCCGCGAGGTGACCAGCAGGCTGTTTGCCGGCGCCAAGAAGGTGGAGGTCATAGACGCCTATGCCAGCCAGTATGCCATCACCCTGTTTGACCGCGCCATCGACTGGGGCTGGTTTTATTTCCTCACCAAGCCCCTGTTTACGGTGATCGAATGGTTTTACGGCCTGACCGGTAATTTCGGCGTCGCCATCATTCTGCTGACGCTCGCTGTCAAGGCGGCGTTTTTTCCGCTTGCCAACACGTCCTATGTGGCGATGAGCAAGATGAAGAAAGTGCAGCCCATGATGATGGAAATCCGCGAGAAATTCGCCGACGACAAGATGCGCCAGCAGCAGGAAATGATGGAGCTGTACCGGCGCGAAAAGGTCAACCCCATTTCAGGCTGTCTGCCGATGCTGGTGCAGATACCAGTGTTCTTCGCACTCTACAAAGTGCTGTTCGTGACGATAGAGATGCGTCACGCCCCGTTCTTTGGCTGGATCCATGATCTGGCCGCGCCCGATCCCACATCGATCTTCAATCTGTTCGGATTGCTGCCCTGGACGCCGCCCGGCTTCCTGATGATCGGCATTTGGCCCATTCTGATGGGGGTCAGCATGTGGATGCAGCAAAAGCTGAATCCGCCGCCGGCCGACCCGGTGCAGGAAAAGATTTTCCTGTGGATGCCCGTGTTTTTCACCTTCCTGCTGGGTACTTTCCCCGCCGGCCTGGTGATCTATTGGACCGTGAACAATGTGCTTTCCATCATTCAGCAGGCCGTGATCATGAAGCGGGAGGGCGCAGAGGTGAGTTTCCGTCTATGATGGAAGGCGCGCCCACCGATCCGCCCACCCACGGCTTCGGCGCAGAGGGCGCGCCCGCGCATTTCCCCCCGCCCGATGTTTCCGATGAGGCCCTGGAGGCGGGACGCATCCTGTTCGCAGGGCCCTGCGATTTCGTGCTGGGCGTGGCGGACATCGCCCAGATGGACCTGCTGCCCGCGGCGGCATTACCGGAAATCGCCTTTGCCGGACGTTCCAATGTGGGAAAATCCAGCCTGATAAACGCCCTGACGGGCAGGAAAACCCTGGCGCGCACGTCGAATACGCCGGGACGCACCCAGCAGATCAACTTCTTCAATCTCGCGGGCCGTCTCATGCTGGCGGATCTGCCGGGTTATGGCTATGCGCGGGCGCCACGCGCGGTGGCGGCGGGCTGGCGGCGGCTGGCGCAGAAATATCTGCGGGGCCGGCCGGGCCTGCGCCGGGTGTGCCTTCTGATCGACGCGCGGCATGGGATCAAGGAATCAGATATCGAAAGCATGAAGATGCTGGACGCCGCCGCCGTTTCCTATCAGATCGTCCTCACAAAGGCCGACAAGGTGAAACCGGCGGATCTCGCGGCGTGTCATCAGAAGACGCAGAGCCTGTTGCGCGGCCACACCGCGTCCTATCCTGTGGTGCAGATAACCTCATCGGAAACCGGCGCCGGCATCGCTGAACTGCGCGCGGCGCTTGGCGAACTGGCGGCGGAAAAGCGCGGATAATAGACAGACGAACCGTTACCTTTTCATATGCCGGACGAAATCCATTGCCCGGTATAAACGCCCGACGATCAGAATACGGTCTTCCATCTGATCATAAAAGATCACGCGCCGTCCGCATTCAAACCCGTCTGATTGCCGGGTTTATCCTTTCATCCAGCCGCCCCATTACAGGATTGGCGTAGATCCGTTTAGAGCGGCGCCGAGTAACCACCTCAGCAGTCAGTAAAATCATGTCATCAATTGAACAAGAGCATAGGAATAGCGTGGAAATAGATATAACGTCCGGCGGAACCTGGTGGTCCTGATGGTCTAACATACGCAAACAGGGCTGCTAAAACGGGATGCGCCAGAAAATGCAGGTCCCAGGAAATGTTGGAACCGGACCATTAGTGAACCCGGCCACAGCGGAGTGAGCGGCAAAAACGATGAGTAATTCTGAAGGACTGCATCGCGACTGGCCCAGAGCGGCCAAGACCCTGTCCGAGGCGCTGCCTTACATCCTGCGCTATGCCGGCAAGACCGTGCTGATCAAATATGGCGGCCACGCCATGGGGGAGGACGAGCTCGCCCACAGCTTCGCCCGCGACATCGTGCTGATCAAGCAGGTGGGGGTAAAGCCCATCGTCGTGCATGGAGGAGGGCCGCAGATCGGTCAGATGCTGGACCGGCTTGGCATCAAGAGCAGTTTTATCGACGGATTACGGGTCACCGACACCAAGACGGTGGAAGTGGTGGAAATGGTGCTGGCCGGGTCCATCAACAAACAGATCGTTTCCGCCATCAACAATGCCGGCGGCGTGGCGGTGGGTCTTTCCGGCAAGGATGGCAATCTGATTCAGGCGCGCAAATTGCGGCGCACGGCGCGCGACCCGGAATCGAATATCGAGAAAGTGCTGGATCTGGGCTTTGTCGGCGAACCGAGCGGCGTGAATCCCAATGTGCTGGAGACGATCTCTGCGTCCGACATCATTCCCGTGGTGGCGCCTATCGGCATCGGCGCGGCGGGGGAAACCTATAATATCAACGCAGATACGGCGGCCGGCGCCCTTGCAGGCGCGGTGCGCGCAACCCGGCTGCTGATGCTTACCGACGTGCCGGGGGTGATGGATGAAAATGGCAAGGTGATGCCGCAGCTCAGCCGCAAGCAGGCGCTCGACATGATCAGGAGCGGGGCGATCGCCGGGGGCATGATTCCAAAGGTGGAAACCTGTCTGGAGGCGCTGGATGCAGGGGTTGGCGGGGTCGTCATTCTGGACGGCAGGGTGGAGCACGCCGTGCTGCTGGAGCTGTTTACCGAGCATGGCGCGGGCACCCTGATTTCATAGGTTCGGTGTTCTTCCAGTTCAGTCTTCGCCAAAGGCGCCATTGACCAGCGCCTCCAGCGCATCGAGCACCGCTATCGCATCCTCGCCTTCGGCGAAAACTTCGATTTCGGCGCCTTTCGCCGCCCCCAGCATCAGCAAACCCATGATGGACGCGCCGCTGACTTCATTGCCTTCGCGCCGGACTGTAACCTGGGCATGATATCGTTCGACGCATTTAACGAATTTGGCCGAGCTTCTGGCGTGCAGACCGAGGCGGTTACAGATGGTCAGGGTGCGCGCAGAAAACAGCGGGTTCACCGTTCCTCACCGGTCAGCACCTTGGAAGCGACAGAGATATATTTGCGGCCTGCGTCACGCGCGCATTCCACCGCCATCTCCAGTGTGGACGTCTTGCGCACAGTGGCCAGCTTGATCAGCATTGGCAGATTAACACCCGCGATCACTTCCACATTGGGACGCTCAAGGATGGAAAGCGCCAGATTGCTGGGCGTGCCCCCGAACATGTCGGTGAGAACGATCACCCCCTCGCCGGTATCGGCGTCTGCAACCGCGGAAAGTATATCCGTGCGGCGCTGTTCCATATTGTCTTCGGGATGGATGCATATGGCGCTGACCTGATCCTGGGGGCCAACCACATGCACCATGGCTGCGAGGAATTCTTCGGCCAGACGGCCATGTGTGACAATAACCAGACCGATCATTACCTATCTACCAGCTGCCGCGGGGCAAATAATCCGGCGGACATTAGGTTGAACTCCCCTTGCCTGTCAATCTCGCGTCCGCCTCGATGTCGCGATGCCGCACTTCCGCCTTATGCCCGGAATTGCGTAAATATTCCCCTAGCCTTTCCGCGAAAAACACCGACCGGTGCCGCCCGCCCGTGCAGCCTGCGGCAATGGTCAGATAGCTTTTGCCCTCGCTTATATACCCCTGCATGAGGTAATGCACCAGTTCGCCAAAACGTTGCAGGGCTTCGTCAAAAAGCGGATCCCCGGCGATGAAGGCGCCCACCGCAGGTTCAAGTCCGCTATGGGGCTGCAACTCCT
>DMKG01000161.1:0-6393 GCA_003454415.1 Alphaproteobacteria bacterium | reverse complement strand
CGCTATGGGGCTGCAACTCCTCGACATAATGCGGATTTTTCAAAAAGCGCACGTCGATGACCAGATCCGCTTCCCGTGGCAGGCCGCGCCGGTAGGAAAACGAGACGATCGAAATGGTTAGCGCGGCCGGCGACAGGGCGTAATATCCGGTCACCAGAAGGCGCAGTTCGTGAATGCTGAGCGCCGTGGTATCTATGACCTGGTCAGCCCGTTCGCGAATGGGGGCCATGGCGGCGCGCTCTGCTGCGATCGCATCCCGCAGACGCCGGCCTGCAGGGGCCATGGGATGGCGGCGCCGGGTCTCGGTAAACCGGCGCAGCAGAAGATCGTCCTCACACTCCAGGAACAGCAATTCGGTCTGGAATCCTCTATCCTGCGGTAATTGCCCAAGAAATTCGTCCAGGCGCTGCGCTGAAAACTCACGGGTGCGGGTGTCAACGCCAATGGCCAGCCCCTTGCGGTCCGGCGCCTGGGCGTGCTGCGCATCCGCCCAGCCCGCCGCCAGTTGCGGAGCCATCCCGAGCGGCAGATTATCAACTGTGTCATACCCCAGATCTTCCAGCACTTTCATCGCGGTGCTTTTGCCTGCGCCGGAAAGTCCACTGACAATCAGCACACGGTTCTGCGGCTTTTTATCAGACATCAAGGCGGATTTTCCTGAACGCCCGAAAGTTTAACCGCCTGGCGCAAGATGGCGGGCGCGCTTGGGGTAAAGGGCGCCAGCCTGACCCGCGGCAGGAGAACGCCGGAAATCTCCTCTTGTTCCGGCTCCGGCATACGCTGGATCTGCTCAAGCCCCACCAGATCCACCAGCAGGCGCAGGGGCGCTTCGGGCCTGAAACTCACATGTACGATCCCCACTCCGCGCACCTCCAGTTTACCGGCAATATTTGGAGGAGGGCTTGCATATAGCAGGCCCTTGCGGACAACGATATCGACCCGGTCGTCGGCGACAAGGATGGCGTCTGCGTACTGATCGATCAGGCGTAGCGCCAGATCGGATTTGCCGCTTCCCGGGGCGCCGCGCAGCAAGACCCCGTTCCCTTCAATCGCAACGCATGTGCCGTGCAGGTTCATGGCCATTATAAGGCGGTTTCTTACGCCCCCTTGCTGGGCAGACGCAGGATCGCCGTTCCCGGAACCGATACCCCGTCGCGGTTGTTTTCAATCCACACCTCGCAATCCACCAGATACTCGCCGCCTTCTACGCGCTTGCCCGTCACTTTGCCTGCGACTTTTATGGTGTCGCCCAGTGCGTTGAAACGGCGCATCTGGTGTTTCAGTTTTTTCAGGAAGCCGGCGTCGCCCATGAAATCCGTCAGACTCCGCGACAGCAGCGCCTCTATAAAGCCGGTATTCACATAGGCGTCGGGCGCCCCCTGCCTTCGGGCAAATGCCGTATCATGATGCATCAGGTTATAATCCTGTGAACCCGACACCTGATCGACGATCAGGGTCGTGGTGATCTCCATGCTGTAGCTGGGCAGAGCGTCGCCCTCTTTCACATCTTCCCAATATACATTGCGGTTCATTTCTGGGTGACTCCTGCAGCCTTGAGTTCATCCGGAGTGCGGAAATTCATCAGCGTGTTGCGGATGATGCAGACCACCTCATCGTTCTGGTTGGTGATGATGTCTTCATTGACGATCCACAGGGACTCCGGATCCAGCCTTGTGGGTTTGATGAAGATGTCGGCCGTGCGGGTGACCGAGGACAGATGATCTCCTACATAAACCGGCAGAAAGAATTCCAGCTCCCTCCCCATATTGGTGAACTGGCTGCCCATCATGGGCATGCCCAGGGCGAACGCCCCATCCTCCGCCTTTTTGGCGCTGGGGGCCTCCTTTCTCGTCTTGCCAAGCCGTGGTCCCTGGGGCCCCAGGCGCTCCACCCAGGAGAAGATCCACAGGGCGGTCGGCGGGCTGGGCGTGCGGGGGGCATAGCCCGGCTCGAGATATAGCGGGTTTTCATTGCCCACCATCAGACAGTGACGGCGGATGGGTTCATGCTCCACCGGATATTTGGCGCGCTTCTTGGCCGAGCTGCGCCCGATCCAGTCGCGCCGCACGGCTTCTATGTCATACATGGCGATCTCCCGGGTGTTCTGCGTATCCATCCTGCAGTCTAGCCTGCGATACAGGCGCGCGCCACTGGGCAAACTTCAAAATCTGCGGCAGGATGGCCTTCTCACCAATAAAGATAATAGCTGGGAGGAAAACGCCAATGGCTGGAGTTCTTAACGGAATACGCATTATCGACATGACCGCCAATGTATCGGGCCCCTTCGGCGCGGCCATGCTTGGCGATATGGGAGCGGATGTGATCAAGCTAGAAGCGCCGGGGCTTGGCGATCTGTCGCGTTATTACGGACCGATGCGCGGTGGAATGGCGGCGGGTTTCACGGTGATCAACCGCAACAAGCGTGCGGTGGCGGTGGATTTGCAGAAACCCGAAGGGGTTCAAGTGCTGCTGAAGCTGGCGAAAGGGGCGGATGTCGTCCTGCAGAATTTCCGCCCCGGCGTCGTAGACCGGCTGGGGGTCGGCTATGCCGCCTGCAAGTCAGCCAATCCCGGCATCATCTATGTCTCGATCAGCGGCTATGGGGAAACCGGACCAAGGGCGAATGATCCGGTTTATGACCCGGTCATCCAGGCGGCCAGCGGCTTCATGATGGTGCAGGCGGAGCCTGGCAGCGGCAAGCCGGTTCCCGTTCGGAACATCGTGTGTGACAAGATCGCCTCGATGAATGTGGCGCAGGGGGTTCTGGGGGCCCTGTTCGCCCGGGAACGCGGCGCAGGGGGCCAGCATGTCAAGATCTCGATGCTGGATGCGGGCCTGGCCTTCCTGTGGCCCGACGCCATGTCCAACCACACCTATATCGGCGAGTTTCCGCCGATGCCGGAAATCGGCGATCTCTACAATCTGCCGCTCGCAAAGGATGGCTATGTGATCGGCTTCGCCATCACCGACGCGCAGTTCCAGGGTCTGTGCCGGGCGCTGGAGCGCCCGGATCTGGCGGCCGATCCGCGCTTTGCCCAGATCACCTCGCGCACCGCCAATCTGCTGGAACTGAACAAAATCATCTCCGCCGAATTCGCCAAGCACACCATAGCCGAACTGACCGCGCGACTTTCGCGCGAACAGGTGCCAGGCGCAAAAATAAACAGCCGCGCCGATCTTTTGAATGACCCGCAAATCCTTCATAATAAGGCGATCGTCGAGGCGGAACACCCCGAAGCCGGGCGCCTGCGGTATCCTAAGCCGCCCATCACCTTCGAGGGGACCCCCAGCACGATCCGCCGGCAGGCGCCGCAACTGGGAGCCCATACCGAAGAGGTGCTGCGCGAAATAGGCATGAGTCCGGATGAAATCGCCGAGCTGCGGAGCGGAGAGGTGGTCGCCTGACTGGCGGGCCATACGGGCCCTGCTCTCAGTACGGGAAAACACTTTTCTGAAGTGGCCCGCAACAAAGCCTGGAGATGCGCGATTTATGCGTGGAGAAATATACAGAACGAGAGAAATGCTCGCCCGGCTGGTGGCGTTCGACACCACCAGCCGGGAATCCAATCTGGCGCTGATTGATTTCATACAGGAATATCTTGCGGGACATGGGATCGCCTCCCGCCTGTTCTTCAATGAAACGCAGACAAAGGCCAATCTCTACGCCACCATCGGGCCTGAGGCGCCCGGGGGCGTCGTCCTTTCTGGACATACCGATGTCGTGCCCGTCGACGGACAGAGCTGGCGCAGCGATCCTTTCACCCTTGAGGAACGGGAAGGCCGCCTCTATGGCCGCGGCGCGGCGGACATGAAGGGCTTCATCGCCAGCACGCTGGCGCTGGTTCCCGAATTCGTTGCAGGCGTCACCCGCACGCCGTTGCATCTGGCCTTTTCCTATGACGAGGAGGTCGGCTGCGCCGGCGTGCATTCCATGGTGCGGCATATCGCCGGGCATCTGCCGCGCCCCAGAGCGGTCATCGTGGGGGAGCCAACGCTGATGCAGGCGGTGAACAGCCATAAGGGCATTCGCACCTACACCACGGAGGTGACCGGTCTGGAGGCGCATTCCTCCCTTCCGCATCTGGGCGTGAACGCCATCGACGTAGCGGTGCGGCTGATCAATTATCTGCATGCCCTGCGTTCGGAGATGCACCGGCGGGGGGACGCTTCGGGACGGTTTGACCCCCCCTATACCAGTATTCATGTGGGGGTCATCGAAGGGGGGACGGCGCTCAACATCGTGCCGCGCCGCTGCCGTTTCCAGTGGGAGATCCGCCCGCTGCCGGGACAGGACCCGGATGAAATCGCCGCCCGTTTCAGGGCGTATGCGCATGACGACGTGCTGCCGGAGATCCGGGCGGTTTCGGAACAGGCCGATATCGTCATCCGGCAGCGCGCCGACGTGCCGCCACTGGCGCCGCTGGAGGGTTCGCCCGCCGAGGCGCTGATCACCGCCCTGTCCGGAAGTAATGAACTGCTCGCGGTTTCCTACACCACCGAGGCCGGGATCTTCCAGGATGCGGGCATTCCCGCCGTCATCTGCGGCCCTGGCAGCATCGACCAGGCCCACAAGCCCGACGAGTTCATCGGCCTCCCGGAACTCGCCGCCTGCGATGCGTTTTTGCGCCGTCTGCTGCAATCCCTTGTCTGACCATGCGGCGCGCCCATTTCTCAACCGGGGCTTATCCGTTTCTCCAGATCCTCGATCGCATTGATCGAGATGTTTTCAACCGAACCGTTCTGGTAATAGCCGAACGGATTGTCGAGATCCTTGATCAGGAACATCATGTAGAGGAACAGCAGCGAGATCGAGCCGGTCAGAAAAAGCGTATGGGCGAAAGGATCGAGCGCGACGCCAATCAGGCCAAGGATGAGAAGCAGTGAATTGATCTCCGCAATCCGGTAGCCGGATGAGATGAAGGAGGTGTCGCGTATCGCGTCAATTCTCGTCACGATGCGCCGTATATTTGTCTGCTCCTGCTTCAGACGCACAATGAAATTCGCCTGGGTATGGGGTTCCAGCGCCGCGATCAGCCGGTTGAGTTCCGTCAGATGCCTGAACAGCGTGCGGGTGCGTTCTGTTTTATGAAACCAGCCCCTAAGGCAGGCGATCAGCAGGCGGACATGCTCCAAACATTTTTCCGCCTCCTCAAGCTGTTTGGCCTGATAGAGCAGCGCAGCCTCGTCGGCGATCGATTCCAGGCTTACGGCGAGTTCTCCGGGAAGTTTCTCACTTTCCTTGAAATCGGTCAGCACGCCAGCCATGAGAAAACCCAGCAGGAACACGTTCGCCGCAATGAATGAGGTAAAGAGCGCATTCAGTTCGATGAATTCATATCCGAAAAGATGCACCATATATTTGACCGCCATGATGAGGGCGACAAAGGGCAGCGTTTTCAGCAGCAGCCGGTAATTTTCAAAAAACTTGCGCATTCGTGGATGTAATCTGGTCAAGGGGCGGCGCGTATTCACCCCGCGCCCGGCAGAGCTTAAAAGGTATTGCGCACCTGAAGGAGCATGTAACTGTAAGGGAAGGGTAAGGTGGTGTCAGTCTAGCGTCTTTCCGGGAGTGACTGAGGCGCCCCCATCGCGCGCTCTCGGAGCGTTTGTATTCGGGCCAGCCAACTTACAGGCTCAGCGTCTCGCGCACAAGCCGTAAGCGCTTCATTCAAATACAGAAACGCTCCTGTTAAGGACAGACTTAGGATCGGGCTATCTCGCCGAAGTAAGGGGGCTGACGGTCCGCAACGTCGTCAGATTGTCGGGCGCCTTGTTGATATCGCCGGAGTCCAGAAGCGGCGCAGCATCGATATCGGAAGCGTCGAGCAGCTCGCTCAGCCGTTCCAGCGCTGCGAGCATCATCGCCTGTTCCCAGGTAGGCAGGGCTTCGAAACGGGCCACGAAACGCTCCTGCAGAAGGTCCGGCGCCCGGTTGAGTGCCTCCCTCCCCTCCTTTGTAATGTCAAGCAGCATCTGGCGCTTGTCCCGCTCGCCCCGGCGGCGGGTGGCGAAACCAACCGCGACAAGGCGATCGATGATATTCGTGACCGTCGCCTGGCCGAATTGTAAATCTGCGGCAATTACACCTGGAGTTGTCTCGCCACTCTTTTCGATCTGCTGGAGGACGAGAACCTGCGAAGCGGTAAGACCGGTCGCCGCCGCGAGGCGACGGCCGCTCCTGTCACTCGCCCTCATGATACGGCGGATCGCCCTAAGAGTTGCGCTGGAGAGATCCCGTTCCATGACTCTTACTATCGTGTCAGCAACGAATCAGCAAATAAATTTAAATAGTTCATAAATCAAAATAATCCATTTATATTATATTTACAGTCTGAAACGCACCGGAATATAAAAACTTGAAAAAATTGGCATATGGTTCGTTTTCAGTCAGGC
>DMKG01000120.1:1444-5259 GCA_003454415.1 Alphaproteobacteria bacterium | reverse complement strand
AGAAAGGCGGCTTCACGCTTCTGGAACTGGCGATCGTTCTGGCCGTACTCGGATTGTTGCTGGGCGGCGGCAGCCTGTTGCTCCAGCCGATGCTGGACAATAACCGGCGCAATGAAACCAAAGCCAGGCTGAAAGTGATCGAAGACGCGCTGACGGTTTACGCGGCGCAGAATTTCGATCTGCCCTGTCCTTCCAACCCGGCGCTTGGGCCATCTTCCGCCAGTAACGGGGCCGAGGGTTCGTCCTGCAGCAGCGTGATGGAATTCGGCGGCGTCCCCTGGCGCGCGATGGGCCTTTCAGAGGCGGACGTCCTGGATGGCTGGGGACGGCGGATCAGTTACGCCGTCACCAGTGATCTGGCGGTTGCGTCGGGCGGCCCCCTGAACTGTCCATCCCTTGGTTTCGGAGCGACGCCGCCGGGAATCAATCAGGGCAGGCTGGAAAATCGCGGCGCCAATGATGCGGCGATCCCGCCTTCCGGCAATGCCGCAGGTCCCGCCAAAGCCGCCTATGTGCTGATCAGTCACGGCGAAAATGGTTCGGGCGCCTTCCTGCCCAGCGGCCAGCGCCTGCCGGATGGACCGGCATCCGCCACCGAAATCGCGAACCGGAAAACCGTGGGCGGTGGAACTGATACGGTTTTCTATTATGAAAAACGGACCAGCGATACGGATGTGGGCTTCGACGATATCGTCCGTTCACGCACCAGCGGCCAGATCGCCATCGCCTATGGGTGCGTCAAGCCCTGAGACGCTGGCGTGGCAGCTGCCGGGTAATTGCTCCGGCCTGCTTCGTGATCAGGTTATGGAAGATCCGGCCGGAAAAAGACCCGCTTTCGATCTATGCCGCCCTGTTCTGGGAGATTCCCCATTGCGCATGCAGAAATGCGCTAAGATCGGCGCGATATTCGTCCGCACAATCCGTCAGCGCCCGGCAGTGCCTGGCGCCTTGATGCACAATGCCCGATGTCCGATAGCCGCGTGAATCCAGATCCTGACGATAGGCCTCCACATAGGCCGGATCGACGATCGGATCGTCCTGGCTTTGAATGAAATGCAGCGCAGCGCCGGGCGGGATGAGAAAGCGTCCTTCATGAATTTCCCGCTCGAACCGCCGGTTCAGGCCCATCATCGGGCGCAAGGGGATAAAAGGCGCCGTATGATAGAACCGGCGCCGCTGGTTAAGCCGCCACGCCATGAAGCTTCCAAAATTCTCCGCCTTGCAATCCATGGGCGAGCACTCAAAAACGATGGATTTTATGGCGCATTTCGTCTTCTCCGGTAAAAGCCGCAATATCCGCCCGGCGAGGAAAACGGAACCGGAAAACAGATGCACCGTTACACCCTCTTCATAGCCTGCGGCGGCAAAGAACTCCGCCAGCTTGCGCGCCTGTCTGTCCCCCAGCGCAGGAACCACCATCTGGTGCAGGGGGTGGGTCAGCGCCAGAATATCCCCCGCCCCCAGCCGCCTGTACAGGCGCGCAAGACGGGTGCAGTGGCTGCGTCTCATGCCGAACCCGCCAAAGATCACCACAGGGCGGGATTGAGGCTTCTCCATCCTTATCTTTGAAACCATTTATCACTCCTGAAATACGGGCTGGGCGGCAAGAGGTTTACTTTCCGGCATTGCGCCCCCCTACTGCCCCGCACCCGAAAAAATAAATGCGCCAATAATTTTTTCCACAAACCTGGAGGGCTGATTATTCTCATAAAAATATTATTGACAAGATGGTTTGCATGAAGTCTGGTATGTTACATCTGATATTATTTGTTAAGAGATTTTCCGTGAAAGGATTTACGCCGTACCGCCCTGGCGTCAGCAGGCGCCTGTTACTTATCCCCGTGCTTGTGCTGGCGGCCGGATTCGCCGTCTATCATCATGGGAAAAAGCCCGAGACAGTGGCCGAAGCGGATGACCGTGTGCCCGTGGAGGCCGTATTTGCACAGCCTGCGCCGGATGCGGACATAATCAGCGTTTATGGTATCGTGCGCCCTGACCGGGAGGCGAAACTCGCCTTCAAGATCGGTGGAATGATCCGTTCGGTCACGGTCGATGCAGGGGAGCGTGTCGAAAAGGGCCAGGTGCTGGCGGAACTGGACGCCAGTGAAATCGATTCCCGTGCGTCCCGGGCCGCCCTGGCGGTGGAAAAGGCGCGGCGTGACGTGGCGCGCCTCAAACCCCTGGGTGAAAAGGGATACGCCAGCGCACAGTCGGTGGCGGATGCGCGCACGGCGCTCGAAGCCGCGCGCGCGGATCAGCGCGCCGTTGAATTTGACCGAAGCCTGGCGCGAATCACGGCGCCGGCCGACGGGGTTGTTCTCGCGCGGCATGCCGAGGCGCGCGAACTGGTTGCGCCCGGCGCGCCCGTATTGACGGTGAGCGCGGGATCGGACAGTTTCGTGCTGAAAACCGGCCTGAGCGATCGGGACATGGCGCGCGTCAAAACCGGCGATCCGGCCACCATTCGTCTGGACGCCTTTGAGGGGATGGAAATGCAAGGCGAGGTTTCGCGGCTGGCGGCGGAAAGCGATCCCCGGAGCGGAACATTCGAGGCTGAGATCCGCTTCATTGAACCCGCCCATCCTCTGGTCAGCGGTTTTATCGGTCAGGTTCAGATACGCCCCGCCATATCCGGCGCCAACGCCAGCGCCGTCACAATACCCGCCAGCGCCCTGCTTGAAGGTCACGGATCACAGGCCAGCGTGTTTCTGGTCGATAAGCAGACCCATCTGGTGGAGCGCCGCAGGCTTACGGTTGGCAGGATTCGTGGCGAAAACATCCTGGTTACGGAAGGATTGACGCCAGACAGCGTCATTGTGACAGCAGGCGCGGCGTATCTGCATGAAGGGGCCCGTGTGCGCATCACGGGAGACCTTGCCGCACTGCCATGAACCTCAGTTCCTTTGCGGTTCGCAACTGGCAATTTACACTGGTCATTTTTGCGCTGCTTGCGGCGCTAGGCGTCAATTCATTCTTCGTCATTCCCCGTTCGGAAGACCCCAGCTTCCCGCTTCCCATACTGACAGTCACCGCCGTGCTGCCGGGGGCCGACCCGGCGGATGTGGAAAAACTGCTGGTTGACCCGATCGAGGAATCGCTTAATTCCCTCGACGACGTTCAGATTCTGAGCAGCAGCGCACAGGACGGCATCGCCAGCGTCACAGTTGAATTTGACTGGAGCAGAAGTGATCCGGAAAAGAAATTTGACGACGTCCAGCGGGAGATGGATGCGTTGCGCCCCACTTTTCCATCCGGCCTCCAGCGCTTCGAAATCAAGAAATACAATGTGTCCCTGACCAATATCGTGCAGATCGCTCTGGTCAGCGCCACGGCGCCCTATCGGGAGCTGGATGATATCAGCGAGGATCTGAAGGACCGTCTGGAGCGGGTTCCGGGGATCTGGAAAACCGAAATATGGGGCATACCGAAATCCGAAGTGCGGATTTCTGCCGATCTTGCGCGGCTTGCCGCCCTTGCCATTCCCGTCACCCGCGTGAGCGAAGCCGTCAATGCGGAAAATACGGAGATGCCGGGAGGCCCGATCCATGCGGGTGAGCGCCGTTTCAATCTGAAGACGACGGGCGGCTTCAAGGATCTGCAGGAAATCCGCGACACGGTCATCGGCGTTTTCGATGGCAAGATCGTCAAGGTATCCGATGTCGCCACGGTTGCGTGGGCCAATGAAGAAGCCACTTATCTGACCCGCTTCAATGGCCAGCGCGCCGTGTTCGTCACAGCCAATCAGAAAGCCGGCCAGAATATTTTCAAGGTCCGCGACGCCATTTATGCAGAACTGGACGCGTTTGAGAAAACGC
>DMKG01000120.1:0-1295 GCA_003454415.1 Alphaproteobacteria bacterium | reverse complement strand
AACGCTGCCTGCCGATATCCGGATGGAGCGCGGCTTCGATCAGTCACAGAGCGTGGAACGCAGGCTGGGCGGGTTATACAACGACTTTCTGATTGCCCTTGGCCTGGTGACGCTTACCCTGCTGCCGCTCGGCCTGCGCGCTTCCTCCGTGGTGATGATATCCATCCCGCTGTCCCTGGCGATCAGCATCACGATCCTGAATCTGTTCGGATTTTCTCTCAATCAGATCACCATTGCGGGATTGATCCTTTCGCTTGGCCTGCTGGTGGATGACTCCATCGTCGTGGTAGAGAATATCGCGCGTCATTTACGCGAAGGCCGGGCGCGGCTGGAGGCGGTGGTTGCGGCGACGTCGCAAATTTCCGTCGCGGTCATCGGATGCACCGCGACATTGATCTTCGCTTTCCTGCCGCTGATGTTCCTGCCGGAGGCGGCCGGGCGTTTCATTCTTTCCCTTCCCGCTGCGGTGGTCTCGGCGGTGCTGGCGTCCCTGTTCGTGTCTCTGACGGTCATCCCCTTTCTTTCCAGCCGCCTGCTGCCCGAAAACGAATCTCAAGAAGGCAATGTGGTGTTGCGCCTTCTGACGCGCGGCATTCAGACCTTCTACAGCCCCCTGCTGAACCGCGCCCTGAACTGGCCCAAAATGACTCTGCTGCTTGCTGCGCTGCTGTTTGCAGGCAGCGTCATGCTGATTCCGGTGGTTGGGTTCAGTCTGTTTCCCGCATCGGATTCGCGCCAGTTTCTGGTGCAGATCACCACGCCTGACGGTTCGGCCATGAGCACGACCGGAAGGGCGCTGGAATTCGTGGACGAGACCCTTCGCTCCTTTCCCGAAGTCAAATGGGTTATGTCGAATCTTGGGCGCGGCAATCCGAAGATTTATTACAATATCAACCCGCACTACACACGGGCCAATCTTGCCGAAGCCTTTGTGGAATTACATCACTATGATCCGGACGCCACCCCGGCCCTGATGGACAGAATGCGCGCGCGTTTCAGGGAATATCCGGGGGCGGAGATTCTGGTGCGCCCCTTCATCAATGGCACGCTCATAGAGGCGCCCATCATGCTGCGCATCAGCGGGCCGGACCTCACGGTGCTGAAACAGATTGCCGCCCGTGCAAGCAGCGTGATGGAAAAGACCAAAGGGGTGCGCGATATTTCCAATCCGGTGCGTTTTGACCGGACCGATCTCAACCTTGGCGTCAATACGGAAAAGGCGGCGCTGGTCGGTATCGGCGCCGGGCAGATCGACCGGGCCGTGCGTCTCGCCTTGGTGCTGACATAGATACGGT
>DMKG01000074.1 GCA_003454415.1 Alphaproteobacteria bacterium | reverse complement strand
AGAAAGTCGACGACATATTCCGCACCGCGATAGAGCTCTGTATGGCCCTTCTGACGTCCAAAACCCTTGGCCTCGATGACCGTAATTCCCTGCAGCCCGATTTCGTGAAGGGCCTCCTTCACTTCATCCAGCTTGAAAGGTTTGATGATCGCCTCGATTTTTTTCATAAACGTCCTCTTGCAGCCCGAATGGCGGCAGCATTAAGCCTATTGCGATGACAAAAATAACCCGATGTTTCGAAAGCACAGGCCGTGCCAATTGCCGGACTCATCGCCGGACAAGGCTACCTGCCGGAAACAGGGATTGATAGCGCGAAGCGGGGCGGGAAACAACAGACAAATTGCCTGATTTTAGTGCGATTGCCTAAAAGTTATGCGGGAATATCCCCCGTTCTCCCGTCTTCAGACAAAGATATAGGCGCATGGCTGTGATGCCGCAGATCAGGCCTCCGCTGGCGCCAGACGGCCGTCAGCTAGGATGAGCCGCTTCTGCGGCTTTGGATTTGACGCGCAGGTAAAAAACGCGCCTCTATACTTTTCCACCCGCAAGACCCGTCGCATGGGGCCTGTCTGCGGGCCGTTTCAGGAGAGAACATGCCGGAACAGAATCTCAATCGCGTTTTTTCCGCCTATGGGACAACGATCTTCACCATCATGTCGGCCCTGGCCGCTGAGCATCAGGCGGTCAATCTGGGGCAGGGCTTCCCGGATGCGGACGGCCCGCGCGACATCATCGACGCTGCCGCCAGCGCCCTGGCGGATGGCCCGAACCAGTATCCGCCGATGCAGGGCATTCCCGAACTGCGTCAGGCGGTGGCCGTCCATAACGCCCGCTTTTATGGCCTGGAGGTGGACTGGCGGACCCAGGTTCTGGTGACCTCCGGCGCGACGGAGGCGCTGGCCGCCAGCATTCTGGCGCTGCTCAATCCGGGGGATGAGGCGGTGCTGTTCGAGCCGGTCTATGATTGCTATTTGCCCATGGTTCAGCTTGCCGGGGCGGTGGCGCGCCCGGTGCGACTGCGTCCGCCCGCCTGGGAATTGCCCCGTGCGGAGCTGGAGGCGGCCTGTACCGCCAGAACCCGGCTGATCGTGCTGAATTCGCCGATGAACCCGACCGGAAAAGTGTTTAATGAGGATGAACTGCACTTCATCGCCGGTCTGGCCAACCGCCACGACGCGCATGTGGTGTGCGACGAAGTATATGAGCATCTGATCTTCGATGGCGCCCGGCATGCGCCCCTGATGACCCTTCCGGGCATGGCGGAACGCTGCGTCCGCATCGGCTCGGCAGGCAAGAGCTTTTCCCTCACCGGGTGGAAGGTCGGCTATATCACGGCGCCGGAACGGCTGGCGCAGGTGATCGCCAAGGCGCACCAGTTTCTCACCTTCACCACGGCCCCCAATCTGCAGAAGGCGGTGGCCTATGGCCTGGGCAAGGAGGATGGGTATTTCACCGGCCTCGCGGCGGACATGCAGGCCAAACGCGATCTGCTGGGCGAGGGGCTGCGGCGCATCGGCTTTGACGTTCTGCCCAGCCAGGGGACCTACTTCCTCGCCGCCGGTTACGGCAAATTCGCCCGGGGGGATGAGGATGACGCCGCCTTCTGCCAGCGCATCACGATAGAGGCGGGGGTGGCGGCGGTGCCTTTCAGCGCCTTCAGCATGGCTGCAATGCCTGGCGGCGGCGGCGAACCGCCACAGGAAAAACTCATCCGCTTCTGTTTCTGCAAACAGGACCACGTGCTGCAGGAGGCCTTGCGCAGATTGCAACGCTATCTGAATGGGTAAGGGAAACAAGAATTTCTTGATTCAACATCAGTACGACAGGTTCTAATATAGGCCCGCCATGATGATCCGCCTGTGCATCGCCTTGCTGCTGTTCGCTTTCGTCCCCGCAATGGCGGCGGAGCGCCTGTCCGTGATCGCGCAGCAGCAGACGCGCGATCCCCTGCTTGAACAGTTGCAGATACAGCTCCGGCAGGCCGATGCCCGCGCGGCGGAGGCGGAACGCCGCGAGCGCGATGCGGAAACCCGCCGGCTGGAGGAGGAGGCGAGGGAAGCCAGCGCCCGCGCCCGTGCGGCGGAACAGGCGAACCAGTCCGCGCAGCGCGAACTCTCCCTTCAAGAGGCCAGAACTGAACTGCAAGACCAGGCCTATTCACGGCTGGAGATATTGATCGGCGTGTTCGGCGTCTTGATTACCATCCTCGTGATCTTCTTTGCCCTGCGGACGGAAAAAGCAGCAGTTACGGCCGCCAGGGCAGGCGTTGAAGATATCCGGGAGAAACTGGAAAAACGGCTCGCTGAAGCGGAAACGCTTCTGGAAAAAATACGGGGTCATAAAACTGAAGCCGAAGAAATTATAAGCGGCCTCCGACCGGGCGAGCCGCCCAGAACCAAAGAAGATCTTAAAGCTGTGGCGGAGGTGGCAAGGGCGGCGCTTGCGAAGCCGCCACGGGACCGCAGCGCAGCGGAATACAGCGCCATCATTACTGATTTTCTTACCCGGAATAAATGGGTTGAAATCCTTTTCAAACAGACGAAG
>DMKG01000089.1 GCA_003454415.1 Alphaproteobacteria bacterium | reverse complement strand
GTAACCTACGTGCCGGCCCGCAATACCGTGTTCCTGTCCCTTGCCCTGGCGTGGGCCGAGGTGCTCGACGCCCGTCACATCTACATCGGCGTGAACGCCGTCGACTATTCCGGTTATCCCGACTGCCGTGACGCAACCATTCAAACACTGGCCCAGGCCGTCAGTCTCGGCATGGACCAGGAATTCAAGTTTGTGACCCCCCTGATGCGGCTGGATAAAGCCGCCACCTGGGCGCTGGGCGAGGAGATAGGCGGCGAAGCCTTCACGGAAATCGTGCGCGAATACAGCCATAGCTGCTATATGGGCGCGCGTGACCAGCGTCATGACTGGGGCTATGGCTGTGGTCAGTGTCCGGCCTGTCAGTTACGGGCGAAAGGCCACGCCGCCTGGCGCGCCAATATTCCAGCCTGACGCCCGGATTGGTTTTTGACTCATGACCTATCATGTGAAAGAGATTTTTTACACCCTGCAGGGGGAAGGCGTGAATACTGGGCGGCCCGCCGTATTCTGCCGTTTTTCCGGCTGCAATCTGTGGAGCGGGCGGGAGCAGGACCGCGCCCGCGCAGTCTGCCAGTTCTGCGATACGGATTTTGCCGGGACGGACGGGCCGGGCGGCGGCAAATTCGACACGCCGCAGGCTTTGGCCGCTTCCATTCGGGAAAAATGGCCGGAGGGCAGTAACGCCCGTCCTTTCGTGGTGTGCACGGGCGGCGAACCCTTGCTGCAACTGGATACGGGTCTGATTGCGGCCCTGCATGCGGTGGGCCTTGAAATTGCAGTTGAGACCAATGGAACCCTGGAGGCGCCGGCGGGTATCGACTGGATATGTGTCAGCCCGAAGTCAGGGGCAGTTCTGAAACTCACCAAAGGCAGCGAGTTGAAGCTGGTGTTCCCGCAACCCGGCGCCATGCCCGAACAATTCGCCCATCTGGATTTTCACTATTTTCAGTTACAACCCATGGACGGGCCGGACCGCGTCAGGAATACGGAACTGGCGATCGCCTATTGCCTGGAGCATCCCAAATGGCGGCTCAGTCTGCAAACCCATAAAGTCACCGGAATTCGCTGATGTTCGAGATTACCCGGCAATTCTTTTTCGATGCGGCGCATTACATGCCGCATATGCAGGAGGGTCATACCTACCGGCAGGTGCACGGCCATTCCTTCAGGGTGCAGGTCAGTCTGCGCGGGGTTCCCAGTCCCGGGACCGGGTGGGTGATGGATTTCGCCGCCCTCGACGCCATCCTGGATGAGGTGCGGGGAGAACTCGATCACCGGCTGCTGAATGAAATCAGCGGGCTTGCCACCCCCACTCTCGAAAATATCTGCCTGTGGCTGCGGCAGAGACTGGCGGATCAGTTGCCGGGTCTTGCGCGCATCACGGTTGCGCGGGATTCAATCGGGCAAAGCTGCACCCTGACCTGCGCACCGGAAAATTGAGTCTGGCTTCTCCGCAGCCAGTATAGATCCAGGAATTGCAGACAAAAAAAAGCAAGACTCGAAAGTCTTGCGCATTTTTGGGTTATTATTGTTTTTCGCCCTTGAGCTTGAACCCTTTGCGTGAAGCTTCAGGTTTGCGCCCTCGCGGTACAGTATTCAACTTTCCCGCTATTTTAGAACAGGACATTTCCCCCTAAACTCGGACCCTGCCGTACGTAGCGGCCATGTCTCATTGTTGTGGGAAAGAATTTATCCCAGGTTTATTCAGAAGTCACGAATAAAATGAGGAGTGGTAAAAAAATCATTATTTTCTAATTGCAATTCAATTTTTCTTTTCATGAGCAAAAGGTAAATTTTGCCATGATAATCAGTAAAAGCGCGTTCTTTTTCTTGAACGAGTGTTAGAAATTCTGGCGGCGCATGAATCTGGTATAATCATATTCTTTTAAGAATGATTTTATAGACTCCCTACATGCGAAAGGAATTCCTTGTTTGGGCCCTGCTTGCGCCGGTATTTTCACTGCCGGCGGGCGCGGCGCAAACTGAAATTGCCCCCGCTACGGAATGCCGGATGATCCCCCGGCATGTCCCGGATCCGGATGTGACTTACCGGCCCGGGCAGGATGTGGTGAATGGCCAGCCGGTTCCCCCGGCCGATCTGGAAGGGGCTGCATCTCCCCTTATCGTCCCTCAGGAATTCGAGATTGAAATCGACGCCGGTCTGAATGGGGCGGTCAGCGCGCCCGGACATCCGGCCCCGCTATATCAGCCGCGCGCCAAAATCGGCCGGGTTCAGGTAAAGGATCTGGAGGGCGATCCCTCTTTGGATCTTAATGGTCAGCCGCTTTACCGCGCCTCCCCCGGCGAAGCTTCGCCGGAATGCCGGCCATGAACAGACGTTAAGCCGCCGGCAGCGATTCTGCTGGCTGTGATTGCCAATCCGTCCGCCATTCCCTAAAAGGCTGCTGGAGGGGATCTGGCATTCGCCTTCGCCTGAGCGCGAATCCGTCAAGCGAATGTCGAATCCTGAAAGCTAGGCTGGCTGTTCTACCCGCCAGTGGTCAGGAAATTGTGGAAGGCAGGGCTGGTCATGAGGCTGTCGCAGTTCTTTTTACCCGTACTGAAGGAAGACCCGTCGGAGGCGCAGATCGTTTCGCACCGGCTGATGCTGCGGGCGGGCATGATTCTCCAGATGAGCGCGGGCATTTATTCCTGGCTGCCGCTGGGCTTTCGGGTGTTGCGCAAAATCGAGAATATCGTGCGCGAGGAGCAGAATCGCGCCGGCGCCATCGAGCTGCTGATGCCCACCATCCAGCCGGCCGATCTGTGGCGCGAAAGCGGCCGCTATGAGGATTACGGCAAGGAGATGCTGCGCATCACCGACCGGCATGAGCGCGACATGCTCTATGGCCCGACCAATGAGGAAATGATCACCGATATTTTCCGCCAGTCAGTGCAGAGCTATCGTGATCTGCCGCGCAATCTCTATCATATCCAGTGGAAATTCCGCGA
>DMKG01000140.1:4420-4978 GCA_003454415.1 Alphaproteobacteria bacterium | reverse complement strand
GTCCCGCGGTTTTCCATTTGGCAGGGCGCGAGACGGGAACGCTGACCTTCAGACTTGCCAGAAACTCCCGCAGGCCGGAAACCAGAAACTCCCGGCACAGGATGATCACCGCAGGGATCACCGTGATCCCGTCAATGCGCCGGGAATAGACCAGCATGACGATCGCCGCGCCAACCAGCAGTTTGTCGGCTATCGGATCCAGCATGGCGCCCAGCGTGGATTGCTGCTGCATGGAGCGGGCAAGATAGCCATCGAAAAAATCCGTGATCCCCGCGAGGATGAAAATTCCCAGCGCCGTCCAGTCGGCGGCATCCCCCTGGAAATAAAACGTCATCACCAGCAGCGGTATCAGCGCGATCCGCCCATAGGTCAGACTGTTGGGCAGGTTGCGCGGCATGGATCAAATCCTGAAGGTTCATGTATCTGCATTATACACTTTGTCGTCAATAGGTCGCAGCTTTATCCTCAAGCTTCGCCTACCTCTCGTGAAAATGCGCATAGATTTTCTGCGCCACGGCGCGGCTGATGCCGGTCACCGATTCCAGGTCCTGCATGCCG
>DMKG01000140.1:3068-4215 GCA_003454415.1 Alphaproteobacteria bacterium | reverse complement strand
TTCCAGGTCCTGCATGCCGGCGCGGGACACCGCCCGCGCCGAGCCGAAATGATTGAGCAGAGCGCGCTTGCGCTTTGGGCCGATTCCCGGCAGTTCATCCAGCGGCGACGCAACGGCGGCGCGCGAACGTCTGTCCCGGTGGGCGCCGATGGCGAAACGGTGCGCTTCGTCCCGCAGTCTTTGCAGAAAATACAGGACCGGATCCCTTGGCTCCAGGCTGCGCACGGGTTGACCCGGCAGATGGAACTGTTCACGGCCTGCATTGCGTTGCGGTCCTTTGGAAATGGCCGCAAGGGGGACATCCCTGACGCCGAGCGTCTCCAGCGTCTCCTGCGCAGCGGAAAGCTGGCCCGCGCCGCCATCGATCAGCAACAGATCGGGCCGCTTCCAGGCGTCCTCCTGCGCCTCTTCCTGCAGGCGGCGGAAGCGGCGCGTCAGCACTTCGCGCAGCATGCCATAGTCATCCCCCGGGGAGAGCGATGCGCTGCGGATATTGAATTTGCGGTATTGCGCCTTTTCAAAACCCCGTGACCCGCAAACGATCATCGCGCCGATGGCGTGAGCCCCCTGAATGTGGCTGTTGTCATAGACTTCTATGCGCTGTGGCGGCGCCTTCAGCCCAAAGCGCTCCGCCAGAGCGGCCAGCAGTTTTTCATGGGTGGCGGATTCCATCAGCCGCCGTTGCAGCGCGGCGCGCGCGTTGCTCCGGGCATGGCGCACCAGGGCGTATTTCTCGCCGCGCTGGGGCGCCGCAATCTCCACCCTGTGGCGGGAGCGGCCGGAAAGCGCCTCGCCGATCAGTTCCATGCTTTCCACTTCATGGGACAGCAGGATCAACCGCGGCGGGGGTTTGTTGTCGTAAAACTGGACCAGGAATGGCCCAAGGATTTCCTCCTCCGTCAGGGATTTATCCGCCCGGGGGAAATAGGCGCGGTTACCCCAGTTCTGCCCGGCGCGGAAAAAGAACACCTGAATACAGGTCTGTCCGCCTTCCTGCCAGGCGGCGAAGACATCCGCCTCGCTCAATCCTTGCGGGTTGATTTCCTGATGCGCCTGCACGGCGCTCATGGCGCGGATGCGGTCGCGAAAGCCGGCGGCGCGCTCAAACTCCATCGCCGCCGAAGCTTCTTCCATGGCCGTGGTAAGG
>DMKG01000140.1:0-2849 GCA_003454415.1 Alphaproteobacteria bacterium | reverse complement strand
CCGAAGCTTCTTCCATGGCGGTGGTAAGGCGGTGGCGCAGTTCCGCACCCCCGCCGGTCAGAAAATCCCGCGCCTGCGCCACCAGGGCCGCATAGGCCGGCGCATCGATCAGACCAACACAGGGCGCGGAACACCGTTTGATCTGATAGAGCAGACAGGGCCTGGTGCGGTTGGCGAAAAACGAATCCGTACAGCTTCGCAGCAGAAACGCCTTCTGCATGGTGTTCAGGGTGTGATTGACCGCCCCTGCATTGGCGAAGGGGCCGAAATATTCGCCCTCGGCGCTGCGCGCGCCGCGATGCTTGTCCAGCTTCGGGAACGGATGGCCGCCGGTAATCAGAATATAGGGAAAACTTTTATCATCCCGCAGCAGCACATTGTAGAATGGCTTGAACCGCTTGATCAGGTTCGCCTCCAGAAGCAGGGCTTCTGTTTCCGTCGCCGTGGTGATGAATTCCATCGACGCCGTCGCATGAATCATCGTCGCGATGCGCACGCTGTGTCCCGTCAGCTTGGCGTAACTCGCAACGCGCTTGCGCAGGCTGCGGGCCTTGCCGACGTAGAGAACCTCTCCCCTGGCGTTGAGCATACGGTAAACCCCGGGGGAGTGCGGCAATTGCGCCAGATAGGCGCGGATGACCGCAGCTCCGCCCGGACCTTTTTCAGCACCATTCAAAGGATCTTTTTCCTGTACTGCCATGAAAACCGGCGCCTAAAAATCAGCTAACCTATATCCACGCAACCTGTGGATAAACATGTGGGGAAGAAATCAAACAGCCCGGAAATATGCGCTTTTCTTTAATGTTCCCTGATCAGCCCGTTTTTTGGGCAAATTTATAAGTAATTGACTTTAATGTATTTTCTAGTCAGGTTTCCGGGAAGCGGCGGGATTTTTCATGGAAATGTCATAAAAATGAAGCAATTATCAGCATTTTTCGCTCTGTGAACAAACTATTTGGCTGGAGCGCTGAACCCGGTCCCGATTCCTCCTCAAGGCTGCGTCAGGCTTCAAAAAACTCCGCCTTGCGGCGCTCGATCTCCACCCCTACGCTGGCGGCTTCGGCGATAACGGTCAGTTTTTCCACCCTGATGCGCGCGGCCATCACGAGCAGATCTTCCAGGCAGCGGCCGGCGATTCGTTCCGCCATGGTTTCCGCCAGATTGATATGGCTTTCCTCCACCAGCGCCTTGACCTTATCCACGATATCTTCATAACACACCACATTCGCCAGATCATCCCCGGCATCCGGGCCTTTTTCCAGAACGGTCAGATCGATATTGATGCGCACCCGCTGGCGGCGGCCCTTCTCATGCTTGTGCACCCCGATATGGGCGTCCAGCATCAGGTCGCGAATGAACACATGGCGCGTCTGGCGTCTGGCGTCAGCGGGCTTTGCGGCGCTCAGAAACACCACACGTTCGGCGTCATCGCTCACACTAATCCTCCATGCCCACAATATCCGGCGTTTCCCAGGCCAGATGCTGGCCGCCATCCAGGGCGATCATCTGCCCGGTCATGGAAGGGGAGGCCAGGATAAAGCGCGCCGCCGCGGCGATTTCATCCAGCCCCGCGCCGCGCCGCAAGATGGTGGAGCCAGCCTGACGGGCGAATTGCGCCGCATCCTGCTGATCGTTCGGCAGAGTGGGGCCAGGACCAATGCCATTGACGCGAATGACGGGAGCGAGCGCCATGGCCATGGTTCGGGTAAGCGTCCATAGGGCGGATTTGCTCAGCGTGTAGGAAAGATAGCGGGGCGTCAGCCGCCACACCCGCTGATCCAGAATATTGATCACGTTTCCCTGGGCGCCTTTCGGCAATTGCCGGGCAAGCGCCTGGGTCAGCAAAGCCGGCGCAATCAGATTCACTTCAAGGGTGGCGCCCATGCTTTCCCTTGTAAAATCCGTCATGCGGTCATTTTCAAAGAGCGATGCGTTATTCACAAGGCAGCTTACCGGACCCAGAACGTCAGCGGCGCGCGCGATCAGCGCGCCGCAGGACGCCGCATCGGCCAAATCCGCCTGCACCGCCTCGGCGATGCCGTTTTCGGCGCGAATATCCGCAACCGTCGCCCGTGCGTCCTTTTCCGAATTCTGGTAATGCACCGCCACGCGCCAGCCGTCGGCGGCAAGCGCCAGGGCGATCGCCCGCCCGATTCGCCGCGCAGCGCCGGTGACCAGAGCCGTCTTGGTTTCCAACTTCTTTTCCAGCTTCGCCATCTGCGCGGATCATACAGGCGCCAGGCCAGACGGAAAAGGGGGGTATTGCGGCTGGATCTCCTCTCCCTGAAAACGGAGAGGGAGAATTCCATAACAGGCTGACGAAACCCTTACAGATCCATCACTTCGGCGAATTTTTTGATCGCTTCGATATGCGCCTTGGCCCCGTGACGGCCGCTGGTCATGCTGTTGAACGAGAGATGGGTCGCCTCATGGCCCTTCCACCACTCCGCCTCGGCCGCCCATTCCTGCGGTCCCCGGTCGCCTCCCTGCAGCATGGGATCCATGCCGAAATACGGTCCATAGCCGGTAATGCCGCGTCCGGCCTCCCGCAGATATTCGCGCATGCGGTCAATTCGCGCCGCGCCCTTGTCCCCCATGCCGAACAGCGGGAACCAGCCATCCGCCACCCGCGCGATGCGGCGCAGCGCCACGTCTTCATTGCCGCCGAACCACAGAGGGATATTCTTTCTGACCGGGCGCGGATTGATGCCCGCATCGATCACCCTGTCGAAATCGCCCTCGAAAGTGACCAGCTCGTTCGACCACAATTCGCGCAACAGTCTGGCCTGTTCCTCGACCCGGCGGCCGCGCTTATGAAAATCCTCGCCCAGGCATTCATATTCGACATC
>DMKG01000020.1:7554-7789 GCA_003454415.1 Alphaproteobacteria bacterium | reverse complement strand
CCGTCATTTCCCAGCGGCTGGATCCCGCAACCTATCAGGCGATCATCGACATGGATATCGATCCCAAAGTCAAATTGCCGGAGGATTCTTCCGCCAAAATCACTAGCGAGGGCCTGCTTGGCGACACTTATCTGTCCCTGGAGGCGGGAGGCAGCGAGGATTTTCTGCAAGCCGGGCAGGAGATTCGCTTCACCCAGGGCTCCATCGATCTGATGAGTCTGATTGGCCAGGCGAT
>DMKG01000020.1:0-7301 GCA_003454415.1 Alphaproteobacteria bacterium | reverse complement strand
ACGCAAGCCAGCAATGGCAGGCCGAATCCTATGCGCGTAATGCGCGGTTTGTCGCCGATCTCGCGGCGCCGGTGGTGGAATTGCTGGCGCCGAAGCCGGGGGAGGAAATTCTGGATCTCGGCTGTGGCGATGGGGTGCTCAGCCTGCGAATCGCGGCAAGCGGCGCCAAGGTATCCGGAATTGACTCCAGTCCTTCCCTGGTGGCCGCAGCGCAGGCGGCGGGTCTTGACGCGGTGCTGGGGGATGCCGTGGCGATGTCCTATACGGCGTGTTTCGACGCGGTATTCAGCAATGCGGTGCTGCACTGGATCACCCAGCCGGATGCGGTGATCGCCTCCGTCGCCCGGGCGCTGCGGCCCGGCGGGCGCTTTGTCGGAGAGTTTGGCGGCCATGGTAATGTCGCAGCCATCATTGTCGCGTTACGGGCCACTGCCCGGAAATACGGTCTGGACGAGTCGCAGGTAGCCCCCTGGTTCTATCCAACCCCGGAAGAATATGCGGCGCGGCTGAAACGCGGGGGCTTCCTGGTGGACCAAATCGAATTGATCCCGCGCCCCACACCTCTGCCGACCGGCATTTCCGGCTGGCTGGAAACCTTCCGCGCGCCGTTCTTTCGCCTGCTGCCCGATGACCGGCGGGAGGCGATCCGTCAGGAAATCATAGATCTTCTGGCTCCGACATTGCGGGATCAGGCAGGCAACTGGACGGCGGATTATGTTCGCCTGCGATTTGCCGCCCATTTGCCGGGATGATCAGCCGCCAGATCATATGCGGCGCATCTGCGCTTATGGCTCTGATCACTCCTGTCCGCCTCCTGGCGCAGAACACGCCTTCACCGCCCGCGCCGGAAATTCTGGAATTGCCGAGCCTCGACGAAGAACTCAGCACCGATCCGAAGCCCTGGCAGCAGACGCCGCCCGAGCAGCCTGAGGCGGAAGCCCCGCCTGTGGAAACGGAAGCGGAGCGTCTGGCCAAAACCGTGAGGCTGGCGGGGCTGGATAAGATCACCGGGCGGATATCTTCTTTTGATGCGCCGGTTGACCGTCCCACAGGCTTCGGGGTCCTCGAAATCATTCCGCGGACCTGCCACAAGCGGCCCCCGGAAGAACCTCCTGAAACCAGCGCCTATCTGGAAATCCGCGACCTGGGGTTTTCCAAACACTCCGGCCCCAAGAAGGATGACGCCGGAAAAGTGGTTTTTTCCGGCTGGATGTTCGCTTCGAGCCCCGCGCTGTCCGCACTGGAGCACCCGGTTTACGATATCTGGGTGATAGATTGCAGCGCTTCCACTCCGGTGCAGGGCTCGGGAAGCGAATAAAAATCTGCACTGCTGTTCACAGCCTCGCGCAGCCTGCGCCGGTAGACGCTGCGTGGAATTTCAACCACGCCGAACCCGCTCAGATGCGGCGTGACGAACTGGGTGTCCAGTAATTTGAATCCGCCTGCGCAAAGACGCGCCACCAGATGCACCAGCGCCACCTTGCTGGCGTCCCGTCTGCGGCTGAACATGCTCTCCCCGAAAAACGCCGCGCCGATATGTACGCCGTATAACCCGCCCGCAAGTTCGCCTTCCCGCCAGCATTCCACGCAATGGGCGTAGCCCTGTTCGAAAAGGGCGCAATACAGCGCCAGGATTTCCCCATTAATCCAGCTGTCTTCATGTCCAGGGCGGGGGGCCGCGCATGCTCTCATGACGTCCTCGAAAGCAGTGTCGACCCGCACATCGAAACGCTCTGCGCGCACGGTGCGCGCCAGACGGCGGGGAATGTGAAACCCGTCAAGCGGAAGAACGCCACGCTGCTCCGGATCAAGCCAGAAAAGCTCGTCCGTCTCCCTGCCTTCCGCCATGGGAAAATAACCCTGGCAATAAGCCCTTAATAAAAGTTCCGGCGACAATCCAGGCATTGACGGAGTGTCCCGGAAACTCACGGCGTATCGCCGTTTCCGTCCGTGCGCATCATGCTTTACCCGCCAGAAACGCTTCGAGCCAATGGATATCATATTCGCCCTGGATGAATTGCGGCGAATGCATCAGGGTCTTGTGCAGCTCTATGGTGCTCTCGATTCCGTCGATGACGAACTCATCCAGGGCGCGGCGCAGACGCATGACGCATTCCTCCCGGTCCCTGCCATGGACGATCAGTTTACCGATCATGCTGTCGTAATAGGGCGGGATGCGGTAACCGGCATAGGCGGCGGAGTCCATCCGCACCCCCAGTCCGCCAGGGGCGTGAAAGCTTTTGATGACGCCTGGGCTGGGGGTGAAGGTTTTTGGATTTTCCGCATTGATGCGGCATTCGATGGCGTGGCCGTTAATGCTAATTTCCTTTTGTGTAAAGCTCAGAGGCAGGCCGCTGGCGACGCGGATCTGTTCACGCACCAGATCGACGCCCGTCACCATTTCCGTTACGGGATGCTCCACCTGAAGGCGGGTGTTCATCTCGATGAAATAGAATTCACCATTTTCGTATAGAAACTCGATGGTGCCTGCGCCCAGATAACCAATGCGCTGCATCGCTTTCGTCACAATGGCGCCTATCCTGCGCCTTGCGTCCGCATCGAGGATAGGCGAGGGCGCTTCCTCGAGAATCTTTTGGTGCCGGCGTTGCAGAGAGCAATCTCTTTCCCCCAGATGCACGACATTCCCATGCGAATCCGCCATGATCTGGATTTCGATATGCCTGGGATGGGCAAGATATTTTTCAAGATAGACCGCATCGTCGCCGAAGGCGGCGCGCGCCTCGGCCCGCGCGGTAGAAAGCGCAGCGCCCAGACTGTCCGCATCTGGCGCCACTTTCATGCCGCGCCCGCCGCCGCCCGCTGCGGCCTTGCACAAGACCGGATAGCCTATCCTTGCGGCAAGCTCCGAGGCGTTGCTGTCGGTTACCGCCTCTGGCGTGCCGGGTACGACCGGAACCCCTGCGGCGGTCATCGCCTGCTTGGCCTCAATCTTGTCTCCCATGGTGCGGATGTGATCCGCGGAAGGACCGACAAAAATGATCTTGTGCGCGGCCAGGATTTCGGCAAAACGCGCGTTCTCCGACAGAAAGCCGTAACCAGGATGCACCGCATCCGCGTCCGTGATTTCACAGGCGGACAGAATGGCCGGTATGTTCAGATAGGATTGGGCGGCGGGCGCAGGGCCGATGCATACGCTTTCATCCGCCAGCCGTACATGCATGGCGTCACTGTCGGCCGTTGAATGCACCGCCACCGTCGCGATTCCCATTTCCTTGCAAGCGCGGTGAATGCGCAATGCAATCTCGCCCCGGTTTGCGATGAGCAGTTTTTTGATCATGCGCGGGTCCAGTTATTGTTCAGGGAAGTGTACAGACTATTCAATGATAACCAGCGGCTCGCCGAATTCGACCGGCTGTCCATCCTTTACCAGGATCTGCGTCACTTTTCCTGAATGGGGGGCTGCAATCGGATTCATGGTTTTCATCGCTTCCACAATGAACAAAGTCTGTCCGGTCTCTACCGCGTCACCAACATTGATAAAGGGCGCGGCCCCTGGCTCCGGCGCAATATATACCGTCCCCACCATCGGGGAGGTAACCGCTCCCGGATGCCGGGCCATATGTTCAGCCGCCACGCCAGCGTGAGAAGGCGGATGCGGTTGAGGCTGGGGCGCGAAATGAATGGGCGCAGCGCCCAGCTGGCGGGCCACGCGCACCCGCAGCCCTTCACGCTCGATCTCTATTTCTGTCAGTTTGGTTTCGTCCAGCAATTCCGCAAGGGCGCGAATCATATCGCGGTCGATCTTGTCTTTACTCATTCTTCTTCCGTTAGCAGTCCATTGAAATCGGGTCAGCGATCCGGTTCCGACATCCGCATCCCAACATGGCTGGGATATTTGCGAATATCAGAACCCTAAGCGCCACTGGCAAGTACAAACAGCCATCGCAGATATTGGATTTGACATTAGCGTATACGACGCGCGGCAAGCAGGCTGCGAATGTCAAATCCATTCCGCTAGTTTAAAATATCCGCCAGCGCATCCAGCGCCAGCACATAGCCCCGCGCGCCGAATCCGCAAATCAACCCAAGCGCCGCCGGAGTTATATAGGAATGATGACGGAAAACCTCGCGTTGAAACAGGTTGGAGAGATGCACCTCTATGACGGGTTTCGCCGCTGCGCGAAGGGCGTCGAGTATAGCGACCGAGGTATGGGTATAGGCGCCTGCATTGATGATGATGGCGCTGGCGTTTTCTCTTGCCCACTGAATCCAGTCCACCAGCTCGCCCTCGCTGTTGGTCTGCCGGAAGTCGATGGTCCATCCCCTGGCTGCAGCGGATTTTTGCATCAGCAGATTGATGTCCGCCAGGGTGGTAGTCCCATAGATTTCCGGTTCACGCGCGCCAAGCAGATTCAGATTGGGACCATTGAGCACAAGAATCAGAGCCGCCTTGTCCATATCAGTGGATTCTCGTCATGTGATTACGCTGACTTTGTAGCCTGACTAGTGTCCTGAATGCAAAGTTCTTGAGTGCGGGCGCCAGCACCGACGGGAAACCGCAATCGCAAGAAACATGTGAAGCATGAAGGGTTAGTGGAGTTTTTTGATTCGTTTTTATAGGCGTTTCGCGCCAGGATCTGGACAGACGCCCCGGCTTTCGCACGCGGTTCAGATAAAAGAGGCGCCTCCAGTCTCGGAGGGGATCATTGGGTCAATCCATCCATATCCATCATTGCGGCGCCAATGATCGGACCCGCATCCTCCACCTGCAGCAGGATGGCGAATCCGGAATACCTGGTCTTGGTCAAGTCTCTGACCGGTAGACTCAGACCTTTGCTTTCCCCGCGCCATACCCCAAGCGGCGTCAGGTTGCGCACCAGATTGGCGTAGTTCAGCACCTTGCCCGCGTTTTCCCCCGCACTGACGGAAACCTGCCGCCTTGACTGATACTGCACGAGCCAGATCGTGGCGGTTGAAGCCCCTTTTGGCAGGGCGCCGGCGCCGATATTGACCACCAGCGTACGGCCCAGCTGCCATAAATCTATTGGAACCGCGGGCGGGCGTTGGCCGACCTGAAAGGCGATGACGTCATCGATAACGTCGGTTTGCGAGCCAACCTCCTGATGCTCTCCATCGATGATGATCTGCGGGGTGTAGATGTCGCTGTTTCCAGCAGAGACGGCGTAGGCGCGCTGCCGGTTATCGAATTCCGGCTTTGCGAAAGTATCCTTCCAGCCCAGATAGTCCCAATAGGTAACAGGCAGGGTCAAGGCGATGACATTCTCGTTCAGCGAAAGTTTTTGCAAATACTCATCCGCGCTGACGCAGGCGGCGCAACCCTGGCTGGTGTAGAGTTCTACGACCGTCGGCCGGTCAGCGGCCGCCAGCGATGCAGGCGCAGCCAGCATCATCCACGACAGTATTGCTCCCGTGATTGCGCAGAAGCTGGCGAATTTTCGATCCATGAGAAGCATTCTAAATCGCATTACCGGAAAATAGGGCCGGATGGGAAATAATGCACCATGTTATGTTGGATCGCCTGAGTTGGCGGAGGGCGGCGGCGAGCATTTCATACAGTGAACTGACCACCAGCACGCCCAAACCGTCATCTTCAGGTGGGCCGCGGCGACAAAAACGGCCGGACGCGCCGTTTCCGTGGGAAGTCGCCCCCTTTCAGTTGCAGGAGGCGGAACAGATCAGGAAGCGCACGCGCGCCGCGGCAGACCGCGGGTGTATCCCCTATCTGCCCACGAATTTGGCGGGGCGGCGTTCGGCGGTGGCGCGGATGCCTTCCTTCATGTCTTCCGTGCCCTGAAGCTTGTTCTGCTCCTGAAGTTCGCGGGCGGTGGCGGCGCGCACCTTGTCAGCAAGTCCCATCCGCACGCTTTCCCGGGTCGCCATCACCCCAAGGGGCGAGGCGGAAGCGATTTCCAGCGCCATTTCGCGCGCCGTCTCGCGCAACTGACTGGATGGCGCAAGCCGGTCGACAAGGCCCATCTCCAGCGCCTCATCCGCTTTTACACGCCGTCCGGTGAACAGCATGTTCCAGGCCTTTTGCTGGCCGACCAGAGCGGGCAGGGTATAGGTCAGTCCAAAGCCCGGATGAAAACCTAACTGGGTGAAGTTGGCGGAAAAGCGCGCTTCCGGGCTGGCGACGCGGAAATCCGGAACCAGGCAAAGACCGAGTCCGCCGCCAATGGCCGCGCCATTCACCGCGCCCACGATGGGTTTCTTGTTGGAGAAAAGCCGCACCGCCTGATCATAAAGCGGACTTCCGCTGGGGCTTTGCGTTTTCGTGTTCAGGCCCTCCGCCCGCGTACCCCCGGCGAAATTCGCCCCGGCGCAGAACGCCCTGCCCCCCGACGCCAGTAGAATAACACGGCATTGCGCTTCCTTATCGAGGTCGGCGAAACAATCCGCCAGCGCCGTCAGCATGTCCAGGTCGAAAAAATTCAGTTCGCCGTTCTGCATCTCGACGGTCGCAATATGATCCTCACCGAGATCGGCCGAGATCAGTTTGTAATTCCCGAATTTCGCCATTGCATCCTCCCTGTCTGGTTATGGTGTTATTCGAACACGCGGGTGGCTTTTGGGCGGATATAGAGAAGGTCGCCTTTTGCGATCTTCAGATCATCCACCACGGTTTTAAGCACTTCCGCCTGCAGGATGGCCCCGCTGGGACGTTCCAGCTCAAGTTTCACCAGAGAACTGGCCGGATTGATATGGGTGACCTTGGCAGTGATATATTCCTCTCCGTCCAGGACCTTGCTGACAAAAATTTCATGCGGCCGGGAAAAAAGTTTGACCGCCACAGCGTCATCGGGACGGCGGATGGTTTTTTTCTTCTTGATCAGAACCGGGGCGGTTTTCTCCGGCAGAAGGCCCGGCACGACCTTGTTCACGACATTGCTGATTTCAGGATAACGCCCCAGCCAGCCCTGGATAGGACTTGTCTGCAACACCGTTTCTTCCGGGATTTCCACGATATCGGTTTCCGCCAGATGCACCTCCCCCTGCGGGTCTTTCCAGCCGTCGAATTCATTGTAATTGCCAAGAAAATCATAAACGAAACCGTTGACGGGGTGGTGATAGACCTCTTCGGGGGTGCCGACCTGTTCGATGCGGCCATTACTCATTACCACCACACGGTCCGCCACTTCCATGGCTTCTTCCTGGTCATGGGTGACAAAAATGCTTGTGATGTGAATGTCATCATGCAGCCGGCGCATCCAGCGGCGCAGTTCCTTGCGCACCTTGGCGTCAAGGGCGCCGAAAGGCTCATCCAGCAGCAGCACTTTTGGCTCCACCGCCAGCGCGCGCGCCAGCGCCACGCGCTGGCG
>DMKG01000304.1:5754-6193 GCA_003454415.1 Alphaproteobacteria bacterium | reverse complement strand
ATCACCAGCGCGACGGCCAGCAGAAGATGGATAACGATAACGACGGTTTGCATGGCAAACGGCGATCCTTGAAAATAGGCCTGGAAAGCCACCGGAGATATTCGTGTTCATATACACAAAGCCGGGCCATTTCGCCATATCTATTCGGCGACGGGGTGTTATTACCCTTTCCGCCCGCCCTGGCATCGTCTAAAACCGGCGCGAACAGGCGAGAAGGAAAGACCAAAGTGAGCAAAACCAGCCCGGGTAATTTTTTTGAGGATTTCAGAATCGGCCAGTTGCTGCGCCACGCCACCCCGCGCACGGTCACCAGCGGGGATGCGGCGCTCTATATGGCGCTGTTCGGACCGCGTTTCGCCCTCACTTCCTCCGATGAATTCGCCCGCAGCTTAGGGTCGCCGGCAGCGCCGATTGACGATCTGCTGGCTTTTCATATCGT
>DMKG01000304.1:3502-5541 GCA_003454415.1 Alphaproteobacteria bacterium | reverse complement strand
CATATCGTGTTCGGCAAGACGGTGCCGGATATCTCGCTCAATGCGGTCGCCAATCTGGGCTATGCGGATTGCCGTTTTCTGACCCCCGTCTATCCAGGGGATACGCTGAGCGCCACTTCGGAGGTCATCGGCCTGCGCGAACTTTCCAATGGCAAGGCCGGCATCGTCTATGTCCGCAGCACCGGCGTCAATCAGCGCCAGGAAACCGTCATCGACTATGTCCGCTGGGTCATGGTGCGCAAAGGGAAAGCAGGCGCACCCACCGCTGACGCCGTTGTGCCGGAATTACCCGAAAAGGTCGCCGCCAGCCATCTGACGGCGCCGGCCAATATTAATTTCGGTAAATTCGACTGCGCCCTGTCCGGATCGCCCCATCTGTGGGAGGATTACCAGGAGGGCGAGAAGATCGATCATGTGGATGGCGTCACCATCGAAGAGGCCGAACACATGATGGCGACACGGCTGTATCAGAACACCGCCAAGGTGCATTTCAACCAGTACATACAGAAAGAGGCGGACGCCGGGCGGCGGCTCATCTATGGCGGACATGTGATCAGCCTGGCGCGCGCCCTCAGCTTCAACGGCCTGGCCAACGGGGTGAAGATCGCGGCGATCAATGCCGGGCGGCATGTCTCGCCCACTTATGCCGGGCATACGGTATTCGCCTGGTCGGAGATTCTGGAAAAGGCGGAAATTCCCGGCCGCAGGGATGTGGGGGCGTTGCGGGCGCGCCTCATCGCAACCAAGGATCAGCCGGCAGGCGCCTTCCCCGGACCCGTGGGAGAGGGTTATGACCCCAGCGTCATCCTGGATCTCGATTACTGGCTGCTGATGCCGCGCCGGTGAGGCGGCGGGGGATTTTCTGCAATCCCCTGATTGACTTACGGTATGCCACGATTAGTATAAGGGAATCAAAAGCGGCCCAGCGCCGCCACATAAACAGCAGGGGGCCAGTAATGGCGGAATCTCAGGAAGCGGCTGGCGCGGCGCCGGCCATGCGGCCACGGCCGCTTTCACCGCATCTCCAGATCTATGGCTGGAAAATCACCATGGCGGCGTCCATCACCCACCGCATCACGGGGGTCGGGCTGGCGATCGGCAGTCTGCTGCTGACCTGCTGGCTGCTGGCGCTGGCGGATGGGCCGGAAAGCTATGCGGCGCTGCAGGCGTTTCTGGGCGGCTGGTTCGGAAAACTGCTGCTGCTGGGGTTCACCTGGTCGCTGATGTACCATCTCTGCAATGGCGTCCGTCACCTGTTCTGGGATACCGGGCGCGGCTTTGAAGTCGCCACCGCCAATCGCACGGCCTGGTCGGCCTTTACCGGTTCGGTTCTGCTGACCCTGATCGCGTGGGTGCTGGCCTATTCCTGCGGGGGGTCGATCTGATGTCTTTATCCAACAAACCCCAGTTCAAAACCCCGATCGGCCGCGTCCGCGGCAGGGGATCCGCCAAAGACGGCACTGCCGCCTTCTGGCATCAGCGGCTGACCGCGCTTGCGCTGATTCCGCTCTCGGTCCTGTGCATCGGCTTCATGATCGCCCTGACGGGGGCGGATTACGCCAGCGCCGCCGCAGCCATGCGCTCGCCGCTGGCGGGGGTTCTGATGCTGATGTTCCTGCTTGTCGGGTTTTATCACATGAGCATCGGGCTAACCCATATCGTCGATGATTACGTGCATTGGGAATTAGGCAAGCTTGGACTGAACCTCGCCATCAAGCTCGGCTGTCTTGGCCTTGGACTCGCCTGTATTCTTTCGGTATTGAAACTGAGTTTTGGGGGCGCTGCATAATATGACGGCCTATCCGATTATCGATCACACTTATGACGTCGTGGTGGTTGGCGCCGGCGGGTCCGGACTGCGCACCACCCTGGGCTGCGCCCAGGCCGGACTGAAGACGGTCAATATCACCAAGGTCTTCCCCACCCGCAGCCACACGGTGGCGGCCCAGGGCGGCATCTCCGCCGCGCTCGGCAATATGATGGAAGACGACTGGCGCTGGCACATGTTCGATACGGTCAAGGGCGCCGACTGGCTGGGC
>DMKG01000304.1:2818-3338 GCA_003454415.1 Alphaproteobacteria bacterium | reverse complement strand
GGCTGGGCGACCAGGACGCCATCGAATATCTGTGCCGCGAGGCGCCGACCGCTGTCTACGAACTGGAGCATTTCGGGGTGCCGTTTTCCCGCACCCAGGCAGGCAAGATCTACCAGCGCGCCTTTGGCGGCATGACCACGCGAAACGGCGAAGGCCCTCCCGCTTTGCGCACCTGCGCCGCGGCCGACCGCACCGGACACGCGATGCTGCACACCCTGTATGGGCAGAGCATCCGCAACAATGCGGAATTCATGATCGAATATTTCGTCATCGACCTGATCATGCAGGATGGCGAGTGCGTGGGCGTCATGGCCATCTGCATGGACGATGGCAGCATTCACCGCATCCGCGCCAAGATGACGGTTCTGGCGACCGGCGGCTATGGCCGCACCTATTTCTCCTGCACCTCGGCGCATACCTGCACCGGCGACGGCAATGGCATGGCGCTGCGCGCTGGGCTTCCTTTGCAGGATATGGAATTCATCCAGTTTCACCCCACCGGCATTTACGGCGCGGGCTG
>DMKG01000304.1:0-2559 GCA_003454415.1 Alphaproteobacteria bacterium | reverse complement strand
ATTTACGGCGCGGGCTGCCTGATTACCGAAGGCGCGCGCGGCGAAGGCGGCTATCTGACCAATTCCAACGGCGAACGCTTCATGGAGCGTTACGCACCGTCGGCCAAGGACCTCGCCTCACGCGATGTGGTCAGCCGTTCGATGACCATAGAAATCCGCGAAGGGCGCGGCGTCGGGCCGAACAAGGATCATATCTTCCTGCATCTCGATCATCTCGACCCGGCCATTCTGCATGAACGCCTGCCCGGCATTTCGGAATCGGCGCGCATCTTCTCCGGCGTCGACGTGACCAAGGAGCCGATCCCGGTTCTGCCCACCGTGCATTACAATATGGGCGGGCTGCAGACCAATTTCTATGGCGAGGTTGTCACCCTTCAAGGCGGCAATCCGGACACCGTGGTGCCGGGCCTGATGGCGGTGGGCGAAGCCGCCTGCGTCTCCGTGCACGGGGCCAACCGGCTGGGCTCCAATTCGCTGATCGATCTGGTGGTGTTCGGCCGTGCGGCCGCCCTTCGCGCCGCCGAAGTGGTGAGGCCGGACGAGAAACCCCGCGAACTGCGCAAGGACAGCGCCGACATGGCGCTCTCACGCCTGGATGCGGCGCGCTTCGCCAAGGGCGGGACCTCGACCGCAGAACTGCGCCTGCGCATGCAGAAGATCATGCAGAACAACTGCGCGGTGTTCCGCACCGGCGAGGTTCTGGAAGAAGGCTGCAAACTGATCCGCGAGGTCTATGACGCGCGCGGCGATATCAGAACGACGGACCGGTCGCTGATCTGGAATTCCGATCTCATTGAAACGCTGGAATTCGACAATCTGATCCGCCAGTCCATGGTCACGGTGTATTCCGCCGCCAACCGCAAGGAAAGCCGCGGCGCCCATGCGCGGGAAGATTATCCCGACCGCGACGACGACAACTGGATGAAACACACGCTCGCCTGGCTTGACGAAGGCGGCGCAGTGCGCCTCGATTACCGTCCGGTGCACGCCTACACCCTGTCCAACGACACGCCCTATATTGCGCCGAAGAAGCGGGTTTACTGAGGAAACTTCCCATGGTCGAATTTGCATTGCCGAAAAATTCCAAGGTCGAAAAGGGTCAGGTCTTCAAGGCCCCTGCCGGCGCAAAGAACATCCGCAAGTTCCATATCTACCGCTGGAGCCCGGATGACGACAGAAACCCGCGCATCGACACCTATGAGATCGATACCGACAATTGCGGGCCGATGGTGCTGGACGCCCTCATCAAGATCAAGAATGAGATCGACCCCACCCTTACCTTCCGCCGCTCCTGCCGCGAAGGGGTGTGCGGCTCCTGCGCCATGAACATCGATGGGCAGAACACCCTTGCCTGCACCCGCGGCATGTATGAAATCGACGGGGATGTGAAGGTCTATCCCCTGCCCCATCTGGACGTGATCAAGGATCTGGTGCCTGATCTCAATAATTTCTATGCGCAATACGCATCCATCAAACCCTATCTGCAAACCGTTTCCCCGGAACCGCAGAAGGAATGGCTGCAGGGGTATGAGGACCGCCAGAAACTGGACGGGCTTTATGAATGCATTCTCTGCGCCTGCTGCTCCTCGAGCTGTCCCAGCTACTGGTGGAATGGCGACCGTTATCTTGGCCCGGCCGCGCTTCTGCAGGCTTACCGCTGGCTGATCGATTCCCGCGACGAAGCGACGGGGGAGCGGCTGGATGATCTGGAAGACCCGTTCCGGCTCTACCGCTGCATCACCATCCTGAACTGCGCGCAGGCCTGTCCCAAGGGGCTTAACCCGGCCAAGGCCATCGCCGAAATCAAGAAGATGATGGTGGAAAGAAGGGTCTGACCCCCTAATTCGCCGCCGCGTCCCGCAGCGCTTTCTTGCGCAGATTGACGTCGAGATAACGTTTGCGCAGGCGGATGGATCTGGGCGTCACCTCCACCAGCTCATCGTCGGCGATATAGGCGATCGCCTGCTCCAGTGTCAGGATGCGCGGGTTCTTCAGCTTTACCGCGTCATCCTTCCCGGCCGCGCGGATATTGGTAAGCTGCTTGGCGCGCAGCGGGTTGACGTCCAGATCATTGTCGCGGCTATGCTCGCCGATGATCATGCCCTCATAAACGGGCGTGTTATGCTCGATGAAAATCTCGCCGCGCTCTTCCAGATTCATAAGCGCATAAGCAACCGCCTTACCGGCGCCGTTGGAAACCAGCACGCCATTGCGCCGACCTTCGATCACGCCTTTATAGGGCACGTAACCAAGAAAGGAACGGTTCATAATGCCGGTGCCGCGGGTGTCGGTCAGAAACTCCCCGTGGTACCCGATCAGCCCGCGCGAAGGGCAATGCATGGTGATGCGCGTTTTGCCGCCGCCCGAGGGGCGCATGTCGGTCATCTCCGCCTTGCGCAGGCCCATCTTCTCCACCACGACGCCGGAATACTCCTCGTCGACGTCGACCTGAACCTCTTCCATCGGCTCCAGGCGCTGGCCGTTCGCGTCGTTGCGGAAAAGCACCCGCGGGCGCGAGATAGAAAGCTCGTAGCCCTCGCGGCGCATGGTCTCGATCAG
>DMKG01000282.1 GCA_003454415.1 Alphaproteobacteria bacterium | reverse complement strand
GCATGCTGTGGCAGCATGATCCATCCGAACCCATCGGCGTGTGGGAGGAAATTGCCGAGGATGCGCGCGGCCTTCGGGTGCGCGGCCGCATTCTGGAAGAAGTTGCCCGCGGGCGCGAGGTTCTGTCGCTGCTGCGGGCGAAGGCGGTCGATGGCCTCTCCATCGGTTTCCGGACCATCCGTTCCCGGATGGATGAGAAGAGAAGCGTGCGTGTGCTGCTGGAAGTGGATTTATGGGAGATTTCCATCGTGACCTTTCCCATGAACGAGGCGGCGCGCATTGCCGGCGTCAAGCAGGCCGTCAGTCCGCAGGAAGCCGGGCAGGACTTGCATCAATTGGCCCTGAGCATCGCCAGGGCGAGACACATCATGCAACCATGAGGATGAACATGAACCACACCCATACCGACAGACCGGCCAGTCTCGAAGTCAAGGCCGAATTCGACAAATTCCTGCGGACGTTCGAAACCTTCAGGATGGAGAATGACCAGCGCCTGCTGGACATGAACAGCCGCTTTGGCGCGGATGTTCTGACCGGTGAAAAGGTAGACCGCCTGAACCGGGCGCTGGATGAGCAGAAGCGCATGATCGATGAACTGATGCTGGACCGTCAGCGCCCGGCGCTTGGCGGCGCATTTCAGCCGCCCGAAGCCCGCGCCTGGCGGTCGGGATTCGATCTCTATATGCGCAAGGGCGTCGAGAAGGGCCTGCTGGAGCTCGAGGGCAAGGCCCTTTCTGTGGGAACGAGCACCGATGGCGGCTATCTCGCGCCGCCTGAGACCGAGCAGCAGATCGACCGTCTGCTATCCGCAGCCTCGCCCATCCGCGCGATTGCCGGCGTGCAGAAGATCAGCGGAAATGTCTACAAGAAGCCGTTCGCCACCGCCAGCGCCAGTTCCGGCTGGGTCGCGGAAACGGCGGCGCGCCCGCAGACCACTACGCCTACCCTGGCGGAGCTGAGCTTTCCGGCAATGGAATTGTACGCCATGCCCTCTGCGACGCAGACCATTCTGGATGATGCGGCGGTCGACACCGAAGCCTGGCTGGCCAATGAGGTGCAGATCGTGTTCGCGGAACAGGAGGGGCTTGCCTTCGTCAGCGGCGATGGGGTGAACAAGCCGAAAGGATTCCTGAGTTATACCAATGTCGCCAACGCATCCTGGAGCTGGGGAAATGTGGGCTATCTGGCGACCGGGGTTTCCGGCGCCTTCGCCGCCAGCAATCCCAGCGATGCGCTGGTCAATCTGATCTACACCCTGAAACAGGGGTACCGCGCCAACGCCAACTGGGTGCTGAACCGGAATGTGCAGGCGGAGATCCGCAAGTTCAAGGACGCCAACGGACTCTATCTGTGGCAGCCAGCCCTTCAGGCGGGACAGCCGGCCTCGCTTCTAGGGTACCCAGTCACGGAATCGGAAGACATGCCGAATCTGGGCGCCAACAGTTTCAGTCTTGCGTTTGGGGATTTCAGGCGCGGCTATCTGGTGGTGGACCGTCTGGGGGTCCGCATCCTGCGTGATCCGTATACGGCGAAACCCTATGTGCTGTTCTACACCACGAAACGCGTAGGGGGCGGGATCCAGAATTTCGAAGCGATCAAGCTTCTGAAATTCGGGGTGTCATAGGCAGAGGCCGGGAGAAAAAAGCCAGAAGGGGTGGAACCCGCATTCCACCCCTTAATTTTTCCAATATGAGGAACGGATATGGCCTGGGGATCGAAACAGAATTTCACGGATCAGACGGCAATCAACGGCGCCACCGAAAAATTCCTGGCGGCGGTGTCCCTCAATCCGCGCGAGCTCGCGCATGTGCAACTGAAAATCGACAATGAGCATGCGAGCGCGGTGACCGACGGTTTGCAGGTGAGCGTCTACACGACGCTGGATGACGCCTCCGAGACCTGGGACAGCGCCCCCTTCATGCAGTTCACCCACAAACCCGCCACGGTCAGCGCAGAATATTTTGCATTCACGGTGATGGGGGTGAAGAAATTCCGTATCGGCGGGCTGAGCACCGGAGCGGCGAACACCTACACTATGGGCGGTTCCTACCGCCTTGATGGCGTGAGTGCGTGATGAGAGGAAGTCATGCCGTGAAGGCCTTCTTTTCAGCCTTGTGCAGTCTGGGGCTGACCGCCTGCGCAACTGCCTATCCCGGCAGTCCGCAGGCCTGTGCAGGCGTCAATGACGCCCATGTGGAATGGAACGAAAAGAACGGAACCGTCGCCGCGGATCTTTGCGGCGGCAAGGAGAATGACAGCGTGAGGCTTTCGGGCAAGACGCCGGGAGGAATGGAGTTTTCCTATGAAGCCGAAGGCGCAAGGGGCTTTGAGGGACAGCTTACAAATGCGGACATGAATCGGGACCTGGGAATGTTGCGCGCCGAAATTATACGGGAAATCGCCGGCGCCGTCGCAGCGGCCATTCATGTCAACTCTTCTTCGGCCCCATAAGCCATGCTGCTAAAACCGCCACTTTGGAGCGTCTCGAGAGCGTTGATCGCGCCGGAAGCGCGCGGCCTGTGGAAAGGCGTGGCGTTTGTTTTTCCAGCCTTCGCTGGCGCGCATCTGGGCGGCGGGGGGCTATTACTCGGCCCGACTGGCGCGCCATTACACCGCATATCTCTTGTTGCTGGCGCGGCGGCTGAACGTCGCGCGACCCCCTTTGGTTCAGGCGTTGGCATTTCAGGATCAAGCAATCTCCTGCAACGGGACGATTATGAGCCGGTCGTCACTTCCGATGGCGCAGGCGCCGGCGATTTCACGATACTCGTCCTGGCTAATCCAATTGCTGAAGCCAGAATCAGCTGGGGAGTCGCGCAGGGAAACACCGCAAACAACACCAATCTCTGGATGGGATTTAATAACGCCGCCGGCTCCGTGCAAACGGCGGAATTCGGAACCCTTACCTTTTCTACCAGAAATTTGAACTCACCCTCAGGGGTGGCGGCGCCATCTGCGATCGACGGAAAGTATCATTTATTCTGCGGCCGCAGATCGGGAGCGATTCACGATTGTTTTGTTGACGGAATTCTGCGCGCATCAGAATCCTTGCCCATAAGGGATATAGCGACAGGCGATCTCGGTCTGGCGATTGGTCAGCGCCCGGAAGGGACAGCGTTTCGCCTCGACACTGCCTGCAACATCGTTCTGGCTTCTGCCTGGAACCGGGCGTTGAGTGATGCGGAAGTGCGGCTGCTGGCGCAGGATCCGTTCATCATGCTGCGGCCGGTTCCAGAATGGCGCAAGGTATGGACCCCTTTGGGCGGAGACGCCGTTTTAAACCCGGCTGATCTTGCGCACGCCCTTTACTTTGAAATGCCTGCTCTATCGCAGACATATGCGCTTTCTCCCGCTGATGCGGTGATGCAGCAAAGTTTTGAAACGCCGGGTCTTTCGCTCTTTCAGGATCTGAATATCGATGAAATGGCGTTTAGCCAAAATCTGGAGGCGGCGGGGTTTTCGCAGTTACACGGGCTTGAACCGCTGGAAATGAGCAGCGCGGTTTTTCTGGATGCGCCAGCCCTTGTCCTGAGTTCGGCCGGCGCGCCCGGCTTCAGAACCACAACGCCCGCCCAGCGCCGGAAAGTGAAAGTTCCCGGACCGGACAACAGAACCGCGCAGCCCTAACCAGGCGGCAGATAACTATCCTTCACGGAGTGAATCATGACCAAGACAGTGGATGACGCAGTGCTGGACGCGGCGCTCAATCAGATCAGGACAACCGCCGACAAACTGGTTGTGTGCATTGGGGCGCCCGCGAATTACGCGGAGGCGAACGCCAATTCGCCAGCGGGCAAGCGATGCGGCCAGCGCGCCGTTACACCGGCCAGCTTCACGGGCCCCGCGAATGGCGATGTCAGCGGGCGCAAGCTGACCGTAAACCAGCAGACCGGCATCCCGGTGGATGTCAGCGGCGCCGCAGATCATGTCGCGCTGGTGGATGACGGGGCCAGCATTCTGCTCGCGGTCACCAGTCTTTCCGCGGCGCAGACCGTCACGGCGGGCAACACCATGACGGTCAACGCGTTTGATCTTGAAATCACGGATCCAAGCTGAGGGGGCCGGACATGAAGGTTTATCTCAAGGATCCGGACGCAATGCTGGATTACACGATGGATTGGGGCGGCGGTTATCTGCAGAGCGGCGAGACCATCAGCAGCAGCATCTGGACGATCATTCCCGGCGATATGACGCAAAGCGCCGCGGGCAATACGGCATCGGACTGCACGGTCACTGTGCAGGGCGGGATTTCCGGGCACATCTATCAATTGACGAACCGCATCACGACCTCTCAGGGGCGCACCGATGAACGCTCCATATCCGTGCGGGTGGAGCAAAGATGATGCTTCAGGAACGAATCACACTTCTGACAGGGCCATCGTCCGAGCCGGTCACCGAAGCGGAAGCCATGGCGCATCTGCGGCTGGATGGCGAAGAGGAACTGGCCCAGATGCACGGGGCGATCCGCGCCGCGCGCCATGCGGTTGAGAACTGGACAGGGCGGGCGCTGATCAGCCAGAGCTGGCGATTCATGCTGGACGCGTGGCCGGGGGAGCGGGGCTCCGCCTGGTGGGACGGGACGCGTCCGGGGCCGGTTGGCGGCAGTGCGGCGCGCTTTATCGAAATGCCGAAACCACCGCTGATTTCGGTTCAGCAGGTGCTGCTGTTCAATGACGCGGGAGAGCCGGTCGTTTTCGATGCGGCGAATTATTTCGTCGATGCGGCCAGCGCGCCAGGGCGGCTGGCCTTGCGCAATAGCGCCGCCGCGCCTGCCCCGCAGCGCCCCGTCAACGGGCTGCAGATCGATTTCACCTGCGGTTACGGCGCGGCGCCGGGAGACCTTCCGCCCCCTCTGCGGCAGGCGGTGCTGATGCTGACGGCGCATTATTTTGAACATCGCGAGGTGCTGCGCGGGCCAGGGGACGGGCCGATGCTTCCTCTTGGGCTCGTGGCGGCGCTCGCCCCTTACCGTGTCGTGAGGCTGTAAGATGATCGGCGGTCTGCGCCAGAGGGTGAAACTGCAAAGACGGATCAGCACTCCGGATGGCGGCGGCGGCGCAGATTCGGGCTGGGCGGATATCGCCGAAGTCTGGGCCGAGGTGACGCCAACAGGCGGCCGCGAGGCCCAGCAGGGCATGCGGCTGGCCAGCCTGACCATCTATCAGGTCCGTCTGCGCTTTCGCGCGGATGTTTCGACAGCCGACCGCATGCTGTTTGACGGAAGAATTCTGAATATCCGCAGTCTGATAAATGTGGCATCGCGCGGGCGCTGGCTGGAATGCGTCTGCGAAGAGGGCGCGGACAGTTAAAGCCCTTGCCGGGATCACCGGCGCAACCCAATCAAGATAAGAAAAGAGGCAGGCTATGACGGCGGCTGGCTGGGAGCTGCAGCAGGCGATTTTCGCACGGCTGGATTCGATGCTGGGGGAAACTGTGTTTGATCATGTTCCGCAAAACGCCGCCTTTCCGTTCGTGGTGGTGGGGGACGCCTCCATCACTTCCTGGGGGGCGGGGGATTTTGATGGCGAGCAGCATGTCCTCAGCATTCATGTCTGGTCGCGTTATCAGGGGCGCAAGGAAATGAAGCAGATCATGGGCGGCATTGTGGAAGCGCTCAATGGGGTGAGCCTGGGTTTAAGCGGGCATCATCTCGTGGATCTGCGTTTCGTTTTCGCCGACGAGTTTCCCGACCCCGATGGCGTCTCGCGTCATGGGCTGGTGCGATTTCGCGCCTTTACCCATCCTGAATGAACCCGCAACGCAAAGGAGGCGGCGATGGCTGCGCAAAAAGGAAAGGATTTATTGCTGAAAGTCGACAGCACCGGTGGCGGGGTTTTCGTGACGGTTGCTGGATTGCGCGCCCGCAGCCTGTCGCTGAATGCACGACCCATCGATATCACCAATGCGGATAGCGCCAATGGCTGGCGCGAAATGCTGGATGGGGCCGGGGTCAAGTCGGCGGCCGTGAGCGGGGCCGGGGTCTTCCGTGATGAAGCGGCGGATGAAACCATACGGGGATATTTCTTTAACGGCAGTGTGCGCAACTGGCAGGTGATCGTACCGGATTTCGGCGTCATTCAGGGCGCCTTTCAGATTACCGGCCTGGATTATGCCGGAGAATATGACGGAGAGGCCACCTATTCCCTGAATCTGGAAAGCGCCGGCGCCCTCGGCTTCACGGCGATATGAGCATGGCGAATGTCAAACGGGGCGAAGTCGCCGCAATTCTGGATGGTAAAGCCTACACGCTTTGTCTGACGCTTGGGGCGCTGGCGGAACTTGAGGCGGCGCTGGGGGGTGAGGACATTCTCGCCATTGCGCGGCGTTTCGAGGCCGGACGCATAACCGCAAGGGAGGCGATTGCCGTGATCGGCGCAGGATTGCGCGGCGCAGGGCATGATACGACCGATAATGAGGTCGCCCGTCTGCAGGTGGAGGGCGGGGTGCCGGGCTATCTTTCGCTGGTGGTGCGCCTCCTGCAGGCGGCGTTCGGAGTGAATGAAGCCAGTGTTTCGGCGGGCGGTTCCGATCCTTCCGCGGAGGATAACGCCCCTTTCCCTGGCGGCGCCTGATGATGCTGGCCTTTGGCCAGATTCGCCTGGCGCCGCAGAACTTCTGGCGCATGAGCCCCTGCGAAATGCAGGCCGCCATAGACGGGTTTTATGGCTGCGCCCTGATGGAGGCCGCGCCGGTTCTGAGCCGGCCGGAATTCGGAATTCTATACGATCAGTATCCAGATCATTAGCTCATGTATCAGGGAGGCCTGAATGCCAGATAGAAATGACGGTGAAGTCCTGGCGGGCGCCGGGATTGCGCAAACCGGCCAGCAATTGCAGCGGTTGGCGGAACTGCGCCAGGGGGCGCGTGAATACAGCCAGGATCTGCACGCGCTGGGAAAAGCCGGCCGCGATGCCGGTGAAATTCTGGGGAAAGCCTTCAGCCGCGCGGCTGTGCAGGGAAAGGATTTATCCAGCACGCTGAAGGAGACCCTGCTTGCCCTCAGCCAGCATACGTTACGACGTTCGGTCACTTCCTTTCAGGGGGCGCTGGCGAGGGGGCTTTCGGGAGTGTTCGGCCAACTGGTCCGTAACGCCAATGGCAACGCCTTTTCCGGAGGAAGGGTCATTCCACTGGCGCGGGGCGGGGTGGTCAGCAGCCCCACGACGTTTCCACTTAGCGCAGGCGCGGCGGGAGTGATGGGCGAGGCCGGACCGGAGGCGGTGATGCCGCTGGCGCGCGGGCCGGACGGGCGATTGGGAGTGCGGGCGGAAAGCGGCGGCGCGCAGCGCCAGATCCATGTCAATTTCAATGTCACAACCCCAGACGCCGCAGGATTGCTGCGGTCCGAGGCGCAAATCGCCGCCATGCTGCAACGCGTGGCGGAACGCGGGATACGGAATCTGTAAAAGAGGCAGGCGATGGCGTTTCACGAAATCAGATTTCCCACGGGCATCAGCCTGGGGGCGAGCGGAGGGCCGGAGCGGCGCACGGAGATCGTGACGCTGGCGAGCGGGTTCGAGGAAAGGAACAGTCCGTGGGCGGATTCCAGAAGGCGCTATAATGCGGGCTATGGGGTGCGTTCGCTGGCCGATATTCATGCGGTGATCGCTTTTTTTGAGGCACGGTCCGGGCGGCTGCACGGATTCCGCTTCAAGGATTTCAGCGACTGGCAGTCGGCCGCGCCCGGGGGCCCCATCACCCCTTTCGATCAGAATCTTGGCGCGGGGGATGGCGTTCTGACGGATTTTCAGCTTCACAAGACCTATGTGAGCGGCGGCCAGTCCTATGCGCGTCCGGTCCGCAAACCGGTCGCCGGAACTGTGCGGGTGGCGCTGAACGGCGTTGAACTGGATTCGGGGCAATTCAGCGTGGACAGCACGACAGGGGTGGTGGCGTTCGCCGCTGCGCCCGGCCCCGGCGTGAGCCTCAGCGCGGGCTTCGCGTTCGATGTGCCGGTACGGTTCGATTCCGATTTCCTGGAAATCAATCATGCGGCGTTCAATGCCGGGCAGATACCCAATATTCCGCTGCGGGAACTGCGCCTATGAAAATTCTTCCGACCGGAATGCAGGCGCATCTGGACAGCGGCGCGACCACGCTGTGCCATTGCTGGAAACTGACCTGCGCCAATGGCGAAGTGTCCGGATTTACCAGCCACGACCGGGATCTGGTTTTCGATGGCGTGATTTTTGTCGCGCAGAGCGGGTTTGAGGCAAGCGCCATCGAATCTTCCCTCGGACTGAATGTTGACGATCTGGAGGTCATTGGCGCGCTACAGGCGGCGACTCTGAATGAAGCGGGTCTTGCTTCCGGAAAATTCGATAACGCCGAAATCGAGATCTACCGCGTGAACTGGAAGGATGTCAGCCAGCGGGTCATTACCGCCAGCGGCAATCTGGGAGAAGTGCGGCGCGGGCGGGTCGAGTTCCGCGCCGAACTGCGCGGACTGGCGCATCATCTGAACCAGCCCACAGGCAGACTCTATCAGTATGGATGCGACGTCGACCTGGGAAGTGCGAAATGCGGCGTCAATCTCGACCTTCCCGCTTACAGGAGTGCTGGAACTGTTTCGGGACTTCCCTTTCCAGCCGACAGCGCCCGCGTCTTTACCGCGTCAGGTCTTGACGCGTTTGACAATGAATGGTTTTCGCGGGGCAAAGTCCTGTGGACAAGCGGCGCAAACGAGGGCCTTGCCATGGAAGTGAAACTGCACGGCAAGGCGGCGGGGGTTGTGACCATTGATCTGTGGCAGGAGATGCCGCATGCGCTGGGCGTGGGGGATGCGTTCGTCATCACCGCCGGATGCGCCAAGCTGGCGGACATCTGCAGGAGCAAATTCAACAATCTGGTGAATTACCGCGGCTTTCACATGATGCCGGGGAATGACTGGGTGCAGTCCTATCC
>DMKG01000199.1:6047-6635 GCA_003454415.1 Alphaproteobacteria bacterium | reverse complement strand
GCGCATTTCCACAACACGCTGAAATATTTCTGTCATAATCTTGTTGACAGGGCTTTATGCTCACATATAGCCTATATGCGCCGGTAGAGGAGCCGGTGTTTTTTTAGAGCCAATTTATGCTCTAAATGAGTATAATAATAACGCCTCCCAGCAGCCAGAGGAAATGATCATGAATAGCGCCGCCGAACTCGCCCGCGACGGGCTGGAATTCACCTCAGGCGTTGAACGCGCCACCGCAGATGTTTATGCGCGGGTGAAAGACGTCATTCCCGAAATCGAGTGGCAGTTCTTCGCCCCGTATATACACGCCATCAATCAACTCAAGCGGGAAAAGAACGCCATCATTCTGGCGCACAATTATATGACGCCGGAAATTTACCATGGGGTGGCTGACATCTGCGGCGACAGTCTGGCGCTGGCGCGGGAGGCGGCGAAGGCCGATGCGGAAATCATCGTTCAGGCCAGCGTGCATTTCATGGCTGAGACCGCGAAGCTGATGAATCCGGATAAAACCGTCCTGATCCCCGACATGTCCGCAGGCTGTTCGCTTTCGGAATCCATCACGGGCGCGGATGTGCGGCTGCTGAA
>DMKG01000199.1:0-5806 GCA_003454415.1 Alphaproteobacteria bacterium | reverse complement strand
GATGTGCGGCTGCTGAAAGAGCATTTTCCGGGCGTTCCGGTTGTGACTTATGTGAACACCAGCGCTGAGGTGAAGGCGGAGACGGATATCTGCTGCACCTCCTCCAACGCGCTTCAGGTCGTGGAATCTCTGGGTACGGATAAAGTGCTGTTCCTGCCGGATCATTATCTGGCCGCGAATGTCGCCCGCCAGACCTCTGTTAAAGTCCTTACCTGGCGCGGACGCTGCATGGTGCATGAACAGTTCAGCGCCAAAGACATCCGCGAGTACCGCGAAGCCAATCCCGGGGTGATCGTGCTGGCCCATCCGGAATGCCCGCCCGACGTGCTGGACGAGGCGGATTACGCCGGATCGACCGCAGGCATGATCGGCTATGTGCACAAGGCCCAGCCCGCCAAAGTGGTGATGATCACCGAATGTTCGATGAGCGACAATGTCGCGGTTGAGTTGCCGAACGTGAAATTCATCCGGCCCTGCAATCTTTGCCCGCATATGAAAAAAATCACGCTGCCCAAGATTCTGCGCTCCCTTCGGGAAATGAAGCATGAGGTGAAAATCGATCCCCAGATCGCGCCGCGCGCCCGTCTGGCCATCGAACGCATGCTGGCCCTGGGCACGCCTTCTTCCGGCGCGCAGTGGCAGGGCGGCGTGGGCACCGGCGGCAAGGCGGAAATCGTTGGCGCGCCGCGCGAGCTGGTTTCAGCCTGAATTGAAAAAACGATGCGCATGGATCACACTGCTTTTAAAGACGCCCATGCCGTGGTCGTGGGAGGCGGCGTCGCCGGCCTGACGGCGGCGCTGAAACTGGCGCCCCATCCTGTCATCCTGCTGATGAACACACCCCTTGGGGAGGGGGCGGCGACCCTCTGGGCGCAAGGGGGAATTGCGGCGGCCATCGGCAAGGACGACAGCCCCCGCCAGCACGGCGAAGACACGATCCTGGCCTCTGCAGGCATTGCAGATCCCGATATCGTCGCCCTTGCGACCCGTGATGCGCTTCCGCGTATTCAGGAACTGATCGCCCTTGGCGCCGAGTTTGACCGGACCCCTATGGGGGAGCTTGCCGTGGGCCGTGAGGCGGCGCATTCCGTCAACCGGATCCTGCATATTCACGGTGACGGCACCGGCGCAGGCCTTATGCGCGTCCTTATCGAGGCCGTGCGCAATTGCCCTTCCATCACCCTTGCCGAAAATTTCGCTGCCGAGGAATTACTGGTTTCCAGAGGCCGGGTCTGTGGCCTTTCCATTCGCAGAACAGACGCCCCTGACGCGCCCCCGCTGGTCCTGACTGCAGGCGCCGTGGTGCTGGCCACGGGGGGAATCGGGGCGCTATACGCCCTCACCACCAATCCACCGCAATGCGCGGGAGAAGGGCTGGCGATGGCGGCCAGTGCCGGGGCGCGGCTGGCAGATCTCGAATTCGTGCAGTTTCATCCCACCGCAATGGATATTGGACGCAATCCCGCGCCCCTCGCGACCGAAGCCCTGCGCGGCGAGGGCGCTGTACTGGTCAATGAGATGCGGGAGCGGTTCATGCTTCCTGTGCATGCCGCGGGAGAACTGGCGCCGCGCGACATCGCCGCCCGCGCCATCTGGCGGCAACTGCGCGACGGCCACAAGGTCTATCTGGATTGCCGCGCCGCCATCGGAAAGGCGTTTCCCGCACGCTTCCCGACCGTTTACGCCCTTGCGATGGCGGCGGGAATTGATCCTTCACGGGATCTGATCCCCGTCGCGCCCGCGGAACATTATCACATGGGCGGCATCGCCACGGACTGCAATGGCAGAAGCAGTCTGCCCGGGCTTTGGGCCTGCGGCGAAGTGGCGGCGACGGGCCTGCACGGCGCCAACCGGCTGGCCAGCAATTCCCTGCTGGAAGGCATGGTGTTTGGCGCAAGGGCAGCGGCGGATATAGCGGGCCTTTATCAAAAGGGCGGATTTCCTTCCCTGCCCGCCGCCGCGGAGTTCACGCCCCGCTGGCGATCCCATGACGGGCCGGAAAGCGCCGCATGGCTTGTGCAACTGCGGGACATCATGTCCCGGCATGCCGGCGTTGTCCGCAGTGAAGCGGGATTGCGCGAGGCTTTGGCGGAACTGGAGGAACTGGACCGCAAGACCGGCAACCGTTACGCCCGCATCGGTAATATGATCCACGCGGCGAGCCTGATCTGCGCAGCAGCCCTTCAGCGCCGCGAAAGCCGCGGCGGACATTTCCGCGAAGATTATCCGGAAGAAAATCCGGCCCTGCGCAAACGCTCCTTCTTCAGCCCTGAAAGGGAGGCGGCGGATTTCCCCATGGCCCGCAGCTTTGCATGACCGTACAGAATCTCTTTCTCTCCCCCCTGCTCTATATGCCGCTGGTGCAGACGGCCCTGGCCGAGGATTTTGGACGCGCAGGCGATCTGACCAGTGACGCCATCATTCCGGAAAATGCGGCCGTGAGCGTCACTCTGCGCAGCCGTCAGCCGGGCTGTCTGGCGGGGCTTCCCGTCGCAGAAGCGGTTTTCAGGACCGTTGACGCGCGTCTGGAGGTGGAAAAATTCCTGCAGGACGGGGACGCTGTTGCACCCGGCAGTCTCATCGCACGCATCACGGGTCCGGCCCGGGCCGCCCTGGCCGCGGAGCGCACGGCGCTCAATTTTCTGGGACATCTCTCGGGCGTCGCCAGCGGAACCGCGCGCATGGTTACGGCCATTACGGGACATAAAGCGCGGATCTGCTGCACGCGCAAGACCATACCCGGCCTGCGCGCCCTTCAGAAATACGCCGTGCGGGCGGGCGGCGGCGCCAATCACCGTTTCGGGCTGGACGACGCGATCCTGATCAAGGACAACCATATCGGGGTGGCTGGCGGCGTGCGCAAGGCCGTCGCGCTGGCGCGTGCGCGGGCCGGACATATGGTGAAAATCGAGGTGGAGGTGGACACGCTGGACCAGCTTGCGGAGGCTTTGCTGGAATCCCCTGACATCATCCTGCTGGACAACATGGCGCCGGACATGCTGCGCGAAGCCGTTCGCATCACCGCCGGGCGCGCCATTCTGGAGGCTTCCGGCAATGTCACCCTCGCCACAGTGGCGGATATCGCCGCTTCCGGCGTCGATCTCATCTCCAGCGGGGCGCTGACCCATTCCAGCACCTGCCTGGATCTTGGCCTGGATTTCGAGTGGGCCGGTTAGCTCATCCCTTGTCCGACGGGAAATGGACGACGCCCTGACGAAGCCCAGCCCCATAAACCAGTAAGCCGAGGGGCGCGTGTAACAGAATTCCGCCCAGCAGCAAAGGCAGGCGCGCCGAGGGTTGCGCCGCCTGCAGCGCGGCCGCGAAGACGCCATTCAGAAGCAGCAGGCCAAAATAAATATAACTGACCCTCTGATGCGAAAAGCCAAGCAGGTTGCTGATCTGATAGAGATGCTCCCGGTGCCCCTCGGAAAGCCGCTGTCTGCGCCACAGCCGGTAACAGAGCGTCGCCAGCACATCGAACAGGAAGCAGGCGAACAGCGCGGGCGCGACCATGACTGACACCTGGCCGATATCGGCCCGCGCGCCGATCACCGCCAGTCCTGAAAACACGAAACCGATGATCTGGCTGCCTGTATCCCCCATGAAGATGCGGCCATGGGGAAAATTGAAGACAAAAAAGCCCAGCACCGCCCCGAACAGGCACAGAGCGCCCAGATAGACGAAATGCGCGCCGGCAAAAAAGGCGATCCCCCCGAGAAAGGCGGTGGCGATCAGCGCTCCGCCCCCCGCCAGCCCGTTAATGCCGTCCATGAAATTGAACGCATTCATGAAGAAGATGATCCACAGAACCGTCATGGCGTGCCCAATGACGCCCAGGGACACTTCCCCTAACAGGGGAAACGCAAGCACATCGATATGGGCGACGAAGAAACTGAACAGCGCGGCGCAGACAAACTGCGTGGCGAATTTGACCCCGGCGCGCAACCCGGCGAGATCGTCCCAGAAGGCCGCCCCGAACATCAGCCCGGAGGTTGCAAGAAACCAGGTGAATTGCCCGGATGGCAGCCGCGCCGTGCCGCTATGCAGATATAACACGGCGAGGCCAGAGAAAAACGCCGCCGCAATCGCAACCCCGCCGCTTTTGGGCGTTGGCCGCACATGAGAAGAGCGCGCGTTCGGCACGTCGGAAATATTCAGACGGATCATGACCCAGGTCAGGGCGGCCGAAAATGCAGCAATCATCAGCAGAAAGAAAAAATGGCTCAGCGCCGCAAAGGGGCCGAGGGCGGCGCCTGTGGCGAAAGGGAAGCTCAAGCGCTTTCCTCCACGAGCCCCGGCCTGCTCGGCCCGGCCTGCGGTGCGCGCTGCCCGCAATAGGATTCCACCAGTTCCCCCAGAACGCCGCTCAACCCTTCCACATCCTGATTGGCGAAAATCCTCTCAAGCCGTTCAAGATAGGGGGAGAGCGCTTCCCATCGTGCGCCCACAGAAGACGCCCGGAAAATCCGGGGATGGACGGTGGGTGCGCTCTTTCCATCCACCAGCAGCTCCTCGAAAAGTTTCTCTCCGGGGCGCAGTCCGGTGAACTGGATCTCGATATCCCCCGGAACGCCTGGCTCCCGCACGGAAAAACCCGACAGATGGATCAGTTTGCGGGCCAGATCGGCGACATTGACGGGCTCACCCATGTCGAGATGGAAAATGTCGCCATCCCCCTGCGCCATGGCGCCCGCTTGAATGACGAGATCTGCGGCCTCCGGTATGGTCATGAAATAGCGCACCATCCTTGGGTCGGTTACGGTCACCGGCCCGCCATTGCGGATCTGCTCCCGGAAAAGCGGAACCGCCGATCCCGCCGAATCCAGCACATTGCCAAAACGCACCATGGCGAAGGCGGTTCTGGTTCCGCTCTGACCCAGCGCCTCCACCACTTTTTCCGCCACCCGTTTCGCCGCGCCCATCACATTGGCGGGCCGCACGGCCTTGTCCGTCGATATCAGCACGAATTTCTTGGCGCCATATACCTCTGCCGCACGCGCAACATTCAGGGTGCCGGTGATATTGTTGCTTGCGCCCGCAATCGGGTTCAACTCCACCAGCGGCACATGCTTATATGCGGCGGCGTGGTAAATGATTTCAGGACGGTGCGCCGCCAGGGCGCGCTTTATACCCGGATCGTCCAGCACCGAACCCAGCAGGCAGATCAGTTGCGTTCTGCCGCCGCGCGCTGCGATCTGCTCCCGCAATTCGCGCTCTATGGAATAAAGCGCGAATTCCGACATCTCAAATATGATCAGCCTGGACGGCGCATGGGCGATCACCGCCCTGGCGATTGCGGAGCCAATGGAGCCGCCACCCCCCGTCACCATGACCGCGCGGCCGCGTAGTTCCTGCTCCAGCAGGGCGAGATGGTCACGGCCACCCAGTCGCTGTCCGACGACATGATCGAGCTGTTCGCCGCCGAGCTGGGCGCCACCATCCGCCTCGTGGACCCGGGCGAGGAGGCCGAGGTCGAGCTGCAGAAGCGCCTCGGCGTCGACGAGCTCCTCGGCGAGGAGGAGAACGACGACGACACGCCGCCGCGTCCTCCGGTCGTCACGCTCATGGGCCACGTCGACCATGGCAAGACCAAGCTGCTCGACTACATCCGAGAGGCGAACGTGGTCGCCGGCGAGGCCGGCGGGATCACCCAGCACATCGGCGCCTACCAGGCCGAGAAGGGAGGTCAGAAGATCACCTTCATCGACACCCCCGGCCACGAGGCGTTCACCGCCATGCGCGCCCGGGGCGCCCAGGCGACCGACATCGTCGTCCTGGTCGTCGCCGCCGACGACGGCGTCATGCC
>DMKG01000065.1:3134-8404 GCA_003454415.1 Alphaproteobacteria bacterium | reverse complement strand
GCCGATCAGCTTGCTGGCCGCGAGGTCCGCCATTTTCGCAAGCGTGACGGCTTTGTCGGCGATCCCGGTCGGGTTCAGCAGAATGAAATTCGTGCCGTCATAGACGATCCAGTAATATCCGCCCGAGGTGATAGCCCCGGCCCAAAGATCGGCCCCGGCCGTTGTTTTGATGGTCTTTGCCCCCAGCCCGTCAACATTGATGGTGCAGGCTCCGGTATTGGTCGCACCGGCCTTGAAGGTGAAGCTCGACGTGCCCGCCGCATAGGCGGAAATCGTCTGGTTTGTCGTCAAGGTCTGCGCATTGGCCGCGCCGCCGCTGGTCTGTGTCGGGATGATCGTGTCCCGGAAACCACGGGCCAGCATGCCCTCAAGGGCCCGAGCGCCGTTGTTAACCGTACTCGCTGCTTGGCCTTCGGGGAACCGGCCTGTATTGTTGGCGTCTGTCGTGTCGAGGTCGAAGATTTCAGCCATTTAATTCACCGGAGAATTCAAATGAGCAGCAAGATGGCCATGTACCTGGGGTGGTTCACGACGCTCATCATTGTGCTGGTAACGGGCTTCGCATTCGGTCTTCCCGGGATGCTCGTGCTCGCCGCAATGACCATTGCGTTTCACATCATCTTCCGGCTGGTGAAGGGCTACTGGTTCGAGTTTCATTGATTGGCCCTGTCGATTGATAGGGTGCCAGCCGCCGTTCCAGACCCCACAAAGCCCGGTGGCATTTTGCGGACAGGTGGCGCAATCGGCTCGATAACCCGCCGTGCCGCCATGCGCTGCGCCCATTCAGTAGTCCCGGCGACATTCAGAGGCAGGCGGGACGCCATGCGAAGCGCCATGCCCGTTCCAACATTGCCCTTCGTGAACGCCTCGCGCTGGCCCATGCGCTGCAAGCCGGTCCGTAGAGCCGATTCAATCGAGAAGGCAGAGCCGGACGGGTTTGTCCTTTCGACTTTCGTGGCCTTTAGCGCGCGGGCGTAGCGGCGCATCATGTTGATTTCCTCCTGCGAGAAAACCTCGTTCATCACGCTGCGATTGTTGGAAAGCGCCGTGTTCAATCGCTTGTCGAACATGTCGGAGGTAAGCGGTTTGCCGGTCGGTGCCTTTGACAGACGGTCCCACACCATTTCCCGCACCGCGCCGAAGGCTTCGCTGTTCTCGCCAACGGCCTGCTTGAGACGGCGAAGCGCGACGGTCAATTCCGGGTTCTTGCCGATCTCCGAAGCCCCGAGAATGTAATTCGCGGTCTGCTCCGGCGTTTCGGCCTGAATGATTTTTTCGATCATCGCGCCGGGCTTGTCGCCACGGCCACGAGCAGAGAAAATCCGGTTATATTCAGCCGCTGTACCGCGCGCCTTTTTCAGCGCCGCTATCGCGGCCTCGTCGCCAGTGAAAAGAGCCTGATCGACGGTATTTTCCAGCCAGTCATCAAGTTCCCTGCGGATGATCTGCACGTTGGCGCGGTCGGCCTTGTTCGCCGCAGCGTCATAAAGCGAATTGACAACGCGCCGGGTCGATTCAAATTCCTTGAGGCTTCGCGGCACATCCCCGCCCAGCTTCTCGTCAATGCGAAGCAGCGCCCGCGTCGTGGCAGGGGTCAGCATCCGATCAACTTCGCGGTCCTGTGCCTGAAGCGTGGCCCGGATACGCTGGGAAATGTCTTTCGTGGCCTCCGGGGCAAAAGCGATTGGCCCTGCCTCGCGCGCCGCTTCATAGGCATCATCGACACCGGCCCGCATGGCCGCTTCGCGCCCCGTCACGCCACGCCGCACCGCTTCCGCTGCGGGCTCTCCATCGATGTCACGGCCCGAAAGCCTGCCAGCGATGCCCTGCTGGGCGCGGGCGATGTCGTCTTCCTGTCCCCGCCTGAAATCGCGAACGATCCGCATCGGTTCGGTGCCCATGAGGCCGCGCACCATGCGCTCTTCCTCATTGGCCATCGTGAAGTCGCCCGTCTGCTGGGCGCGGGACTGGCGGATGTTGAATTCCCTCGCATCCATGGTGCGGCGGAGAATTTCCCTGTCCGCGCCTGCATCGGCGTAATCGCCGAACAGGCTTTTCATGCGGGCGTCCATGGCATTCACGTCGAGCCCGGCCCGGCGCGCCATATCGCTGCCCTTTTCTGTTAGCTCGCCGGTCCATGGGTTGTAATTCGTGCGATCGGCAAAAACACGCCGCCAGCCCGCTGCCACAAGCGGGCTCAAACCCTCGAATACCGCACCGCCAGCAACGGCAAGCGCCTCCCGCTGGGGCGAGATACCCTGATCCGCGCCCAGCAATTCCGCACCAACATCTATGCCAACGCTCGTCGCACCCGACTTTCCGGCGACCTTCGCGATGCGCTTCGCAGCACCGCCCGTTGCCCTTGCTGCTGGCGAATAAAGAGCAGCCTGCGCCGCAAATTGCGTCGCATCGAGCGGAGAGAGACCCGGAGCATTCACATAGCCGCGCTGACGCTCTCCGGTTTCCGGGTCTGTATAGTCCGCGATCTGATATTCCTGTCCCGTTTCACGGGAGCGGACGGGAAACATCCTGACGCCCGGCAGGTTCTTACGAATGACGTTCGCCTGCCCCTCCGGATCGGCGGCAAGCAGCATCCCCGCAGAGGTGCGCAATTTCGGGCCGAAGCCCCTTACCGATTCATCGGTGTTGAATTCCGGCAGGCGCGGCAGGTCTGATGGACCTTTCGCCATTTTGTACGCCGTCTTGGCCGTGTCCTTGATTGCCGTTCCGGCCCTCGAAAGAAAACCCGGTCCTTCTGGTTCCTCTCCAAGCGCCATCGCCACAACTAGGTCGCCTTCATTGCCCTGAATGGCCTTGAGGGACTGAGCGATCTTGCGCGCAGCCTCAACGTCGCCCGCTTCATGGGCTCGCTTCAGTGCAATCGTGGCGCGCTCGATGTCGTCCATCACCGGTCACCGGAATACATGTCGATCAAATCCTGGGTTTCGTTGTCCCACGGCGTCCCGGCTGCGGGACTGCGGAACTGCTCGGCAGGGGCCTGTTGCGCCGCAGCGCGGGCCGCCTGCATGTCCTGCTCGCTGAAAAGCGGGTTCCGCGCAGACCAGTTCGCAAGCTCCTGATAGAAGCCGGAATCGACGCGGCCATTCCGGACCTCGTAATCCCGGAGAAACTGCGCCACCTGCACCTTGCGGTTTTCAACGCGGCGGTAGTAATCGACCAGCATCCGGTTGCCCTGCGGGCTCTTGGACAGGCCCGGAGCGCTTGCGACAAGGAATTCCCTGTCCTTGTCTGACATCGCGCCCGGCATACCCGCGCCGCTGCCCGTATTGCGAAGCTCAAGTGCCATCTGATTGCTGACCGCCCGGGCAACTTCCGCATCCGACGTGCCCTGAACATTGAAGCCCAGAGCTTCAGCGGCGCGTTTCATGTTGTTGATCGATTCACCGCCCGCGCCGGTGTAAACATTCGGGTTCGAGAGTGACATTTCGAGGCGGTCCAGCATGCCCATGCGGGCCGGGGCGGACATTGCGCCCTTCTCGATTTCATTCGCCGTCTCGGCGTTGAACTTGCCGCGATACTTCTGATACTCCTGCTCCATCGGAGGCAGTTTCACCGTGGTCTGCGGTGCCGATGCGCGGCGAAGCTGCATCTGATAATCGGCAAAAGCAGGGTCTTCCTGCGCGTACTGATACTGGCGCACGGCGTCGGGCGGCGGCTTGACAGCGTTCTCTACCTGCCCCGTGTAATACTTGTCGAGAAGCTCAGGCCCGCCGGACTGGATCGCCTGCCTCAACGCCGGGTCCATATTCTGGAACTCCGGCGAGGAAACAAATTCCTCGTACCGCTTCTTGCGCTGCTTCTCCGCCTCGACCTTTTCCTTGAGCAAGCCCATCTGTGCTTGCTGCATCTGCATCTGGTTGGCCATCATCCCGCCCTGCAGCGCGCCTTGTGCGCCCGCGCCCAGAATGCCGCCGAGGCCCGGCCTGCCCTGACCCGGCTGGCCCTGCGATGCCTGCAGGATATTGGCCGCCATTTGAAGCTGCATCATCCTTGACGGGTCGGACATCAGTCCGCCCAACCCGGGCCCCGGTGCGGGAGACGGGGTGTCAATGCCCGGCGTTCCCGCACCGGGCATAAATCCTCCGCCGAGAAGGTTCATGAGGTTCATCCGAAAAGCCCTCCCAGAAGGCCGCCGCCGATCAGGCCACCAACGCCGGGAAACAGCATGTTGCCGAGTAAAGCGCCGCCCATGGCGCTACCAATCGGGTTGGACTGTGCGCCGGGCTGCGTCATGGAGGTCTGGCCGCCCATGCCGCCCATGCCGGTAACAAGGCCGGAATAATTCTGGAGGTTCTGCCACGGCTGCTGCTGGGCATAGTTCCAGCGGGCAAGCTGGTCCTGCACATATTGCTGACCCAGCCCCTCGCGCTGCGCGCCGACGCCGAGAAGCGCGTTGGCGTCGATGTAGTCCTGCCCTGCAAGCTGCGGGGCGAGCTGGGTCGCGTTGAGCTGGTGCGTGCGTTCCTGATTGTAGAGACGGCCGCCCGCATCCATCATCTGCCGCGTCATGGCACCGGCATGCGCCCCGGAAGCCGTTCTGCCCGCCGCGCCGAATTGCGAGTTCACCTGATTGCGGACATCCTGCATCAGCCCGCCATAGGCAGGGTTTTGCGTCGGATCGAGATAATCCCCGCCGATGGTGCTGAGTATCTGCTGCTGGGCGGCTGCGTTGAGCGGGCTGCCCTGTGTGGCGCGGCTGGTGATAGCCCCGAGCCCGGCCTGTGTTTCAGGAGAAAAGGGAACAACCGTTGAGCCGGGGTAATAAGTGTCCCCCGCAGACTGGTTATACAGGCCTTGCGCCTGCCCCATGATGTCATAGAGATAGGGCTGTGCGCCCTTCCACGGATCGGCCTTCTGGATCGTGGATGTAGTTCCACCGCCACTCGACATGCCTAAAGCCTCTTTTCAAGCATGACGTGGCTCATGAAGTAGCTGGGCAACGCCTTTGCCCACCCCTTCCTTGCCAGTGTCTGCATTACCTCCGCGCCATTGGCCTGCGCCCATTCCTCAAGATCGTCCAGCAGGTCGATCCATCGGCTGCGCTCGACTCCCGTGCAGATGATGACTTCCCCGGCCCTCATGCCCGTCGGGAACTCGCTGAGTTTTGTCGTGATCGTGGCCATGTGCTTCTTGGCCGTCTCGTCCCAGACAACCCACAATTGCCACATGCCTGCGGTGCAATCCCGGTACACGCTTTCCTCGGAAAAGCGCCCGTTGGACCGCTCGCAGGCAGATACGATGTGGTCGCG
>DMKG01000065.1:0-2991 GCA_003454415.1 Alphaproteobacteria bacterium | reverse complement strand
CATAAGCCCGCCCGGTTGGGCCTGCGCGTTCTGGCTTGCCATTGCCGTACCGGCATAGGGCGCAAGCTGCTGCGGCATCTGCTGCGGCTGGACCGGGGGCATGGTGAATTGCTGCCCGGCCCATGCGTNNATGCAGTCCCGGTAAACGCTTTCCTCTGAAAAGCGCCCGTTTGACCGCTCGCAAGCGGATACGATGTGGTCGCGGACGAGCGGCCACGTAGCGTCCAGATTTGCAATCGGAATCTGGACCAGCTTCATCCCATAAGCCCCGCAAACTGGCCGGGGCGCATGCGGTTATTGGCAATGCCACCGGGGCGGCCCGCGACGCGCTGACCCGCCAGAACGCCGAACAGATTGCCCGGAGCCGGAGCGCCCGGCTGTCCAAGGGCCGTTCCGGCATAAGGCGGAATCTGTGAGCGTTGCGCCGGTCCCGCAATCTGCGGCATGACGAATTGCTGCCCGGCCCATGCGTTCTGCGGCACGCCCATGCCGCCGGACATGCCTTGGCCACCCTGCTGAAGCTGGGCCATCAAGGGCCCGAAATCGTAAAAGTCCGAAAGTGCCATGGCCTTCCTCGATCACGATAGGATTATATACCTAAAAGTTCGGTCTGTCTGTGCATTATTTGCGTGGCGAATCGTGAACGTGCCCGTCCCGTAATCGGCTTCCGGGATATAGGTTGTCCCGATTGCCGCTGCTGCATTGGCCGTCAATGGTGTCAGAATAACGGCGCTGTTCTTGACGACGCGNNGCGGCGTTCCCATCCCTCCCGTCATGCCGCCCTGCTGCAACTGGGCAATTAACGGCGCAAAATCGTAAAAATCAGAAAGAGCCATCGCCACCTCTCAGGATAGGATTATATACCTAAAACTACGGTCTGTCTGTGGATTATTCGCATGACGGATGGTGAATGTACCGGTCCCGTAATCCGCTTCGGGGATATAGGTCGTTCCGATTGCCGCTGCCGCATTGGCGGTCATCGGCGTCAGGATCACGGCGCTGTTCTTGACGACGCGGGTGTCCGTCACGGCTGTAGAGGCGGCATTTTCCGCCAGCGTCACCTCGCCCACGGCGTCCATTCGTCCATTCAGGATATTGTTGACAGCTTCGGCAAAGAACCGGTTGTCCACCTTGCCTGTGGTTGGAAGGAATCGGGGTGTGCGGCGGTCAAGGCTCATCTCACACCCACCTGCCTGCCCTCGACCCGCACCGCCTGCGCTCTGGTCCATTCCGTTCCGGCGGGGATGGTAAGCCGCGCACTGACAAATCGTCCCGCTCCACGGACGGGGCAGTCTCCCGTTGCCTCCATAGCAGCCGCGTCACCATAGGATACCGCACCGGCGGCGCGGTCACGCAGCCCGGGCGCGACCGTCGCTGTGCTTGCGTCCACTATCGGCGTTGAATTTGTAACCTTGACAATCTTTCCCTCGCCTAGCGCCTTTTCCTGTGTGGAAAGGGTGGCCGCCATCGTGTCGCCGTCGAAATAACCAAGACGGAAGCCGGTTCCAAAGGCTGCGAGCTGCAACGCGCCGCCAACCCACAACGCGGAATCGAGTGAAGCCGGGAGGTCGTCAATCGAGGCGGAAACCGAATCCAAATCCTCCAGCGTGTAACCCTGTGTCGTGGCCTGAAACAGGAAATCCACAACCGTGCCGACCCTGAACCAGCGATCAATGTCCCAGCGATAGCCTATGATCGTGTCCGGCGTTCCGTCCGCCGTCGCGGTTGAGGGAAAGGCCCACAGGACCATACGCCGCCGCGGGTCGGCTGCCCCCACAACCCGGTAAAGATAGGACTGGTCCACATTGTCATAGAACCAGCGGTCCACCTTCTCCGATCCGATGGGCTTTGAGGACTCACCCATGAACCAGTAAAAGCCGTCCTGACCGAGATAGAAGAAAGTCCCGCCGACCGGCACAATGCTTTTCGGGGCGCGGGTTCCGCGAAGTTTTTCAACCTCGTCAATCTGGAAAATGATGTCGCCGCCCACATAGGTCAGCCGCCGGATCGACCGTTCCTGAATCACATAGCCGACTTCACCGCCGACAAGACCCTGCACCCAGCCACCATCCGGGAATGCCTGCTCATCTGACTGATCCGTCCCCACGGTCCAGCCCTCGGAATTGTTGAACGCAGACCAGTGAACCTTTGATGCGCCGCTCGCCAGATTTCCAAGCAGCACGAAATCGCGCACCACGGCGATATACCGTGCCACGGGCGGCGTCCCGCCCAGCGCCCCAAATTCCGTACTGCTGCCGATGACGTATTTCTGAGGTGCGTCCGCCCCGTTCAGCGCGATGATATTTGCGCCGAACTGTGCGAAGCTCCAGAACTCGTCAATGCCAGTAGAGTATGCACTGCCCGACCGGGAAACATCGTCCCATTCATTGTCCGTCCCAAGGCGGTATAGCTTCGTCGCGTCTCCCGCAAAATTCGCGGCGTTGGCTGAATCATCCTTCGCCGCGAAGGCCCCCTGGCACCGCGCACCAATGGCGTTCGTGAAAGCGCTGAACTGCCGGAAAGGCTGGTAGCCGTTCCCGATGGGGTAGACATTCAGAATGTCGAACAGCCCCGGCCCCTCTATCGGCGCAAGGTCCGGCGTCCAGTCTATGAAGGGAAGGACGGCTGAAAATTTCATGGCGCTGCCCCCGTCCGCATCTGAAGTATCGCCCCGGAGTAGCGATCAGAATTATCCGCCGCATTCAGGGCATTGATGATCGAGGCAAACCGGGCCAGATAGGACTCGCCTTCCTGCTGGCCGCCCTCGGCATAATTGAATGCCTCGTAAAGCGTCCCGAACAGATAGGCACCCGGATGATTGGTCAAAAGCCAATTGGTGTCTGCATCATCTGAGAGCGCGTCGAACTTCTTGTAGTAGAGAAGTTTTCCCGTTCCCGATCCGATGGGCGCAAAGACGAAGTTTTCGCCTTCCACAGTAAAAGCCGTGGGCGTCCCTGCTGTAGATGCAGCCTCGCGCGACCAGAAATCCGT
>DMKG01000265.1:1765-3838 GCA_003454415.1 Alphaproteobacteria bacterium | reverse complement strand
GCGCCTACTGGCGCGGCGATTCGAACAACGAAATGCTGCAACGCATTTATGGCGTGTGCTTCGCCAGCGAAAAGGAGCTGCAGGCGCATCTGACCATGCTGGAGGAGGCGGAAAAGCGCGACCACCGCAGACTGGGGCGCGAGCTTGACCTGTTTCACTTCCAGGAAGAAGGCCCGGGCGCTGTGTTCTGGCATCCGAAAGGATGGGAGCTGTTCCGTACCCTGATCGATTACATGCGCGAACGCCAGCGCGCAGGCGGATATCTCGAAGTCAACACGCCGGAGCTTCTCGACGCATCCCTTTGGGTCGCCTCGGGCCATGCGGAGAAATTTTCCGAGGAAATGTTTTCCAGTCATACGCCGGATGAACGGCACTATTGCCTCAAGCCCATGAACTGTCCCGGGCATGTGCAGATCTTCCGTCAGGGCATAAAGAGCTATCGTGATCTGCCTTACCGCATGTCCGAATTCGGCAAGGTGCACCGCTATGAGCCTTCCGGCGCCCTGCACGGGCTCATGCGATTACGCGCCTTCACCCAGGATGACGCGCATATTTTCTGCAGTGAAAACCAGATCACGCAGGAATGCGTGACCGTCACCAATCTGATCCTGGAAATATACCGGGATTTCGGTTTCGATCAGGTGCGGGTCAAGTTTTCGGACCGTCCGGAAAAACGCGTTGGCTCTGACGCAGTCTGGGACAAGGCGGAAGCCGCCCTTAAGACAGCGGTCGAGGCGGCGGGCCTCGATTACGTGCTCAACCCCGGCGAAGGCGCCTTTTATGGGCCGAAACTCGAATTCGTGCTGCGCGACGCCATAGGCCGCGACTGGCAGTGCGGCACCCTGCAGGTCGATCTCAACCTGCCCGGACGTCTGGGCGCGAGTTTCATTGGCGAGGACGGACAGAAACACCCCCCCGTCATGCTGCATCGGGCGATGTTCGGCTCCCTTGAGCGTTTCACGGGAATATTGATCGAGCATCATGCGGGGCGTTTTCCCTTGTGGCTGGCGCCGGTGCAGGTGATGGTGGCGACGATCACATCCGACGCGGACGCCTATGCGCGGGAAGTCGCTTCCGCCCTGCTGGCCCAGGGCCTTCGGGCCGAGACCGATCTACGCAATGAAAAGATCAATTACAAGGTGCGCGAGCATTCAATCCGCAAGATTCCGGTGCAGCTTGTCGTGGGCAAGCGCGAGGCGGAGAACCGCACCGTTTCCGTGCGCCGGCTGGGGATGGCGGAGCAGAGGGTTGCGCCGCTCCAGGAAATCACGGCGGAACTGATCCGTGAGATGGAGACGCGCGCGCCGCTACGCATCTGATTTCATTCTTTTTCAAACGGCGCGCGCCGGACTCTGAGGGAGACCCCTGTTAAGAAGTTGGTAAGTATGTTTTCCTAGAATGATTGATCTGAATTGCCCGGTTTGGCTTAACGCAAGTCATTGAGCTAATTTATACATTCCCCACCGCATGGCGGCGCCGTCATGGCGGTGATGGGAAACCGGTAGCGGTTTCATTTTCAGTCAGGGAAAAGTGAAAACGTGAGGCCAGAACAACACAGCTCAACCGCGCATCCCCAGGAAATCGCAGACCGGTCCGCGCTGACGCATCCCGGTTTAAGCCTAACGACCATACGGGCCTTGTGGGCGACACTGCTTATCGCGTTGTCATCGGGTGTTCTGGAAGCGCTATATCTGTTGCAGCATGAAACCGTTTCCGCCCTCGAATGGATATCCCTTACGGGGATCAGCATTCTTCTGGCGGCCATTCTGGCCCTGCTGATAATGTTTCCGGGTAAATATATTGACCGGCTGGTCATGACCGCCTTTGTAGGCGCCATCCTGCATCTTTTCTGCATGCTGATCGGGGCGCTTTATCTAGTCGACGACCCATCCCGAAGCCTGCACACCATGTTATGGTTTCATCCCGCCTTTATTGCGCTGACATTGACGCAACCCGCGAAAGTGGCGCAAAGCGCCTGTCTGATCGTCATCTTGCTGCTGACCGGGCTGATCCTCTTCTTTCACACCGTAAATGCATCCTCCCCTCTCCTGTCGACCCTTCAGGTCAACCATT
>DMKG01000265.1:0-1445 GCA_003454415.1 Alphaproteobacteria bacterium | reverse complement strand
CATTACTCTACGCCCTTTCGTCCTACCGTGAGGGAATTGGGGCGGATAGGGCCCGTATCGCCGTACTGAAGGAGTCAGAGCGCGCTTTGCGTGAGGAAGTGGAGGCGAAAGAGCAGGCCCTGCGTGAACTGGAAAGGGCCAATATGGTGGTCTCAGATTTTCTGGACAATATCAGTCATGAATTGCGTACGCCGCTGAACGCCATTATCGGATTTTCCGAGCTTATCCATGGCGAATTGCTGGGCGGACTTGCAAATGAAAAATACAAGGAATATTCCGGCGACATTCTTCAAAGCGGGCAGCATATGCTGGAACTGGTGAATAACCTGCTGTATTTCACACGGCTGAGCGCAGGAAGGATTGAGCTTAAGCGGGACAATGTGGTCGCCTGCGAAGTGCTGAATTCCGCCGCGGAGGCTTCCCGCAGGCAGGCCAATGAAGCAGACGTCAGGATCGTGGTCGAAGAGGACGGGCAGCCGCTTCTGCATGCGGACATGGCGGGCCTGCTGAGAATACTGCATAATCTGCTGGATAACGCGATCAAATTTTCCTGGCCCGGCGGTGAGGTTCTGCTAAAGGCGGTTACAGGCCGGGACGGCGCTTGTGAAATATGCATCCGCGATAACGGCGTAGGCATTCCCCAAACCGAGCTTGACACGGTGCTTCTGCCCTTCCGCAGGGGCGAGGGCAGCGCGCGAAAAGCCACGCCGGGCACGGGCCTGGGCCTGTCCCTGGCGAAAGTCTTCATGGACCAGCATGGGGGATCAATTTTCATTGACAGCGCGGAAGACAAAGGGACACTGGTTACATTGCTTTTCCCGCCCCCCGGGTCGGACAAGGCCGCAAAATCGATTGCAGCGGAATAAGGGGATAATCATGGCCAGGCTTGAATTCTTTTTCGACTGTTCCAGCCCGTGGACCTATCTCGCCTTCAGCCGGATCGAGGCGCTGGCGGCGCGTACGGGGGCGGAGCTTGTCTGGCGGCCCATTCTGGTGGGCGGCGTGTTCAACGCCGTCAATATGGAGCTGTATGAGACCCGCGCCAATCCACACCCCGTAAAGTCGAAATATTTCTCCAAGGATCTGCAGGACTGGGCGCGGTTTTGCGGGGTCAAGATCGGCTGGCCGAAAGTCTTTCCCGTCAATGCGGTTCCGGGCATGCGCGGGGCGCTGGTGGCGCAGGATGAAGGGGTTCTGCCCGCCTATGCCCGGGCCTGTTTCGAAACCTATTGGGGCGATCTGAAGGATATTTCGCAAGCAGAAGTGCTGGCGGAAATCTGCGCCCGCGTGGGCCTTGACAAGGATGATTTTTTCCGCCGCATCGCCGGACAGGACATCAAGGACAGGCTGCGCCAGAACACGGAGGAGCTTATCCGCCGGGGTGGATTCGGCTCACCCACCCTGTTCGTCAATGGCGAGGACATGTATTTCGGCAATGACCGCCT
>DMKG01000229.1:4416-7875 GCA_003454415.1 Alphaproteobacteria bacterium | reverse complement strand
CCGGTCGGTGATCGCGGTCGACCAATTGTATTGAAATTGGAATCAGGCAGGGGCCTGTATCTTTCGATAAATATATGCTCTGGGCGCTCAATCATGTGGCCGTTGCGAATATTTCAGCTTTTGGCGGAAGATTCCGGCAGGAGCCGATTTATGTGGGGGATCATAAGCCGCCCCATTTCAGGGAAGTGGCGGACTGGATGGACCGGTTCATCTCCACTGTTCAAGAAAACTGGTATATCTGGACGCCAACGGAACTTGCGGCTTATGGATTATGGCGTCTTAACTGGATTCACCCTTTCGTAGAGGGGAATGGCAGAACGGCCCGCGCTACGTGCTACTACCTGCTTTGTGTGCGAAGCGGCGCGCTTCTGCCGGGACGCAAGATACTTCCCGAACGCATCAGAGAAGACCGTATGGGGTATGAACATTCACTCCGTGCCGCTGATGAAGCATGGGAAAACGGCCATCTGGATTTTACGGAAATGGAGGATTATCTGGCTGCGCTGGTGCAGGCGCAGCTTGATGATGACGGTCTTCCTTTCCTGGGTGCGGACTCATCATATCCAATTGAATGACGCCACGCCCCTTTCAATCTACAGATAAATATAGTAGATTAATGGGAAAACCACAATTAATGCGGATGGGCGCAAAGACTTACAGATGGCTTCCGGGAAACGTATCCTTCTGATTATCGGCGGCGGCATTGCCGCGTACAAAAGCCTGGACCTGATCCGCAAATTGCGGACGGAAGGTTTCCGGGTGCGCTGCATTCTGACCAGAGCCGGGGCGCAATTCGTCACCCCTCTATCCGTGGCCAGCCTGTCAGGCGACAAGGTTTACAGCGAACTGTTCGATCTGATGAGCGAAGCCGAAATGGGGCATATCGAACTGTCCCGCGACGCGGATCTGCTGGTGGCGGCTCCCGCGACGGCCGATCTGATGGCCAGAATGGCGCAGGGTCTGGCCGATGATCTGGCGGCCACCACGCTGCTGGCCACTGATAAGCCGGTGCTGATCGCGCCGGCGATGAATGTGCGCATGTGGGAGCATGCGGCCACCAGGCGTAACCTTTCCACACTGCGCCGCGATGGCGTCGCGGTCATCGGCCCCAATGCCGGGGAAATGGCCTGTGGGGAGTTTGGCCCCGGCCGCATGGCGGAGCCGGAGGAAATCGTCAGCGCCATCAAAGGCTTGCTGGCCCCGGGCGCAAGGCCATTGGCCGGGTTGCGGGCGCTGGTCACTTCCGGCCCCACCCATGAACCCATTGATCCCGTAAGGTATATCGCCAACCGCTCCTCCGGCAAGCAGGGCTATGCGATCGCCGCAGCGCTGCGCAGCCTGGGGGCGGAGACGGTTCTGGTCAGCGGGCCCTCGGGGGAGGCCGCGCCGCCGGGGGTGAAAACGCACAGGGTGGAAACGGCCTGTCAGATGCTGGAGGCCTGTCTCGGCGCGGGACAATTCGACATCGCGGTCTGCGCTGCGGCCGTAGCGGACTGGCGGCTTGCGGATCAGTCCTCCCGGAAGATCAAGAAACGGGCGGATGGAAGGGCGCCGGCGTTACAGCTCACGGAAAATCCGGATATTCTGCATACGCTGAGCCAGCCGGGCGCGACGCGTCCCAGGCTTGTGATCGGCTTTGCAGCGGAGACGGATGATCTCGGCGTCAATGCCAGGCGGAAACTGGAGAAAAAAGGTTGCGACTGGATCGTGGCCAATGACGTATCCCCTGAAACCGGCATCATGGGGGGGGATTCCAACACCATACATCTGCTGACTGCCGAGGGGGTGGAGGACTGGCCGGCCATGAGCAAGACTGAGGTGGCCCGCCATCTGGCGCAGCGCATCGCAAGTTTTTTTGCCCAAAGCTGATCCCTATGCAGACCCCATCGCCTCTTCCTATCGCGTTCATGCGGCTGCCGCATAACCCCGATCTTGATCTGCCCGTTTATGCGACGGCGGGTGCGGCGGGTCTTGATCTGCTGGCCGCTGTTCCTGCTGGCGATCCGCTCATTCTGGAGCCCGGCGCGCGGGCGCTCGTCCCCACGGGTTTCGCCATGGCGCTGCCGCAAGGGTTTGAGGCGCAGATACGGCCGCGCTCCGGTCTTGCGCTGAAGCATGGCGTTACGGTGCTGAATGCGCCCGGCACCATCGACAGCGATTACCGGGGCGAGATTGGCGTCATTCTGCTCAATACCGGCAAGGCGCCCTTCTCCATCACGCGCGGCGACCGGATTGCGCAAATGGTGATCGCCAGTTTCACCGTGGCGCAGCCGGTCGAAGCGGCGGATCTGCCGGAAACCCCGCGCGGGTCCGGCGGTTTCGGCTCCACGGGCTGACGGCGGGACAGGGCGGGATGCTGCTTCTCACCAAAAAAATGCGTTTCGCCCTCGAGGCGGTAGTGGACATCGCCTACAATGCCCGGCCCGAGCCGGTGCAATCGCGCGAAATCACCAAACGCCAGGGCATTCCCCAGCGCTATCTGGAACAGGTCATGCAGCAGTTGGTGCATGCGAATATTCTGAAAGGCGTGCGCGGGCCGCGCGGTGGTTATACACTGGCGCGGGAAAGAAGGCGCATCACTGTCGGAGAAATCATCCGCGTTGTGGGGGAGGTGGAAGAGGATAACGGAGCGGGAGAGAGCCAGTCCCAATTGGGGGCGGCGGTCATCAGTCCGCTCTGGGAGGAAATGCAGACGGAAATGATGCGCCGCTTTGACAATGTGACGATCGAGGACCTGTGCCGGCGCGCCGACGCTTCCAGGATTCAGCCAGAGCAGCAGCGGCAGGCGGATTTCACGATTTAACAATTATTCTTGCAGCGTTTCTTGTGACGTTGGCCCGCTATTCTAACAGAAGCGGCCTGTACTTATTCCTGCTATAGTTTACCGCCAGGGTGTATGAGAGCCGGCGGTCAGTTAAACTGAATCTTTCAGAAATGGGGCTTAGGAGTCAGGAGATGACGATGAGTGAAAAAAATCAGCCCGGTCGCGGGCGTATCTATGACAGCATCATCGAAACCATTGGGGGCACGCCGCTGGTGCGCATTCACCGTCTGCCAAAGGAGGCAGGGGTGGACGCCGATATACTGCTGAAGCTGGAATTTTTCAATCCGCTTGCCAGCGTCAAGGATCGCATCGGCGCGGCCATGATCGAGGATATGGAGAAGAAAGGCCGGCTTAAACCGGACTCGGTGATCATCGAGCCGACCTCCGGCAATACCGGTATAGCGCTTGCCTTTGTCTGCGCCGCCAAGGGCTACCGATTGATCCTGGTCATGCCGGACAGCATGTCGATGGAAAGGCGCAAGATGTTCGCCCTGCTGGGAGCGCAACTGGAACTGACCCCTGCTGCAAAGGGCATGCGGGGCGCCATGGCGCGGGCGGAAGAACTGCTGGCGGAAAATCCTGGCTCCGTCATTCCCCAACAATTCGAAAATCCGGCCAATCCGGAAATTCACCGC
>DMKG01000229.1:3909-4137 GCA_003454415.1 Alphaproteobacteria bacterium | reverse complement strand
CGGCCAATCCGGAAATTCACCGCCTCACGACGGCGGAAGAAATATGGAATGACACCGGCGGAAAGGTGGATGTGGTAATATCCGGCGTTGGCACGGGCGGCACCCTCACGGGGGTCGGTTCGGTATTGAAGGCGCGCAAGCCGGAGCTGAAAATGATCGCCGTGGAGCCGGAGGACAGCCCCGTGATCTCGGGCGGACAGCCAGGGCCGCACAAGATCCAGGGCAATG
>DMKG01000229.1:3446-3676 GCA_003454415.1 Alphaproteobacteria bacterium | reverse complement strand
GGGCCGCACAAGATCCAGGGCATAGGGGCGGGCTTCATTCCCGACAATCTGGACCGTTCTCTGGTGGATGAAGTGATCACCATCGGAAATGAAAATGCGTTCGAAATGGCGCGCAAGCTGGCGCGTATGGAGGGCATTCCCGGCGGCATCTCATCGGGCGCGGCGGTGGCCGCGGCGCTTGAAGTGGCGGCGCGGCCAGCCATGAAAGGCAAGACCATCGTCGTGATCAT
>DMKG01000229.1:0-3224 GCA_003454415.1 Alphaproteobacteria bacterium | reverse complement strand
GGCAAGACCATCGTCGTGATCATCCCGTCCTTTGCGGAACGCTATTTATCGACGGCGCTGTTCGAGGGATTGTGAAGCTTACGGACGAACAGATAGAACGCTATGCGCGCCATATCATGCTGCCGGAAATCGGCGGCGCGGGGCAGGCGCGCCTGCTGGAGTCCAGAGTCCTGCTGGTCGGGGCAGGGGGTTTGGGCTCGCCTTTGGCGTTATATCTGGCGGCGGCAGGGGTGGGGGTGATCGGCATCATTGATGACGATGTGGTGTCGCTTTCCAATCTGCAGCGCCAGATCGCCCATAAGACCCGGGACATTGGCCGTCCCAAAACGGATTCGGCCGCTGAAAGCATTTCCGCCATCAATCCGGATGTACGGGTCATCCGTCATCAGGCGCGGCTGGATCTGGAAAATGTCCGTGAGCTGATCGGCGATTACGACCTGGTCGCCGATGGCTGCGATAATTTCGCGACCAAATTCTTGCTCAACGACGCCTGTTTTTTCCAGCGCAAGCCGCTTGTCGCGGCGGCGCTGGGCCGCTTTGAAGGGCAGCTCTCCACTTTCAGGGGGTATGAGGAGGGCAAACCCTGTTACCGCTGCATCTTTCCTTCCATGCCTCCCGCCGACGCGATGCCCGATTGCGCGACGGCGGGGACGCTGGGCCTGGTCGCTGGCGTCATGGGAACGCTCCAGGGTATCGAAGTCGTAAAGGAACTGCTCGGGATAGGCGAGGGGATGGCGGGATTTCTGCTGATCTATGACGCCCTCGATACCGCCTTCCGTAAGATCAAGGTGCGGCCCGATCCGGGCTGCCGCCTGTGCGGCCCGCAACCAGCGATCACCATGCTCGATCCCGCAGAATATGTAACGGGATAAGATTTCACGCAGCCGCCAGCGCGAGGGTTTTCTTCCATGCAGGCAGCGCCTTCAGGCTGGCGAGCCAGCGGCTGATTTCCCCATATTGACCGACGGGAATATTTGCCGCTTCCGCATGCATCAGGCCGGCGCCCAGGGCGAAATCAGCGACCGTCAGCGTCTTGCCGGTCACATATTCCTTCCCGCGCAAATGGGCGTCCAATACCCTGGCGCTGCGGTGGAATAATTCTTCCCCCCTGGCGAGTGCGGCCGGGTCGGGTTCAAGGCCCAGCACCAGGGGTTTAGCCACGCGCTCGAAGGTATAGCCGCCGGTGGCCGGATCCCAATGGGCAAGATCCCAGAACTGCCAGCGGATCACATCCAGACGCGCAAGATCGTCTTTCGGCAGCAGGCCGTTTTCGGGCTTTTGCAGGGCGAGATATTGCTGAATGGCGTTGGATTCCCAGAGCACGTATTCGCCATGCTTCAGGGTCGGCATGCGCATGTTCGGATTGAGGGCGGCGTATTCCGGTTTCTGGAAATCCCCTTTTCGCGGGTCGAGCGTTTCAAGAGTGAAATCCAGCTCCAGATGGTTCGCCACGACCAGGGTCTTGAAGGCGCGCGGGCTTGGAGGAAAAGCAAAAATCTCGATCACATTGCGCTCCACCATCACATCCTCCCTTTGGGGTTTGGGTTGTTCGAATTTTTACCTTCACGGGCAGTCCTGTAAACGGGTTTGCCTGACGGAGGCGGCGGGATAGCCGCTGCTGGCGCTCCACCCGCGCCTTATCCGGAATTCCCGCGTCAAAAAATCCATCAGGGTCCCGGGGGTGATTTCCGCCTGGCCGTTACTGTCCCTTAGTGGTAATTGAACCTGGGTTGCCAGCCATTGGCTCCTTCCGGCAGCAGGTCAAACAGATGCCATACGGTGCAAAAATCATCACCAGGCCCTTCACTGAGGTCGGAGACGCGGAAAATTTCTCCGTTACGGCGCTGGAATACTGAAATTCCCGGCAGCCATCCGCCGCTCTCGCTGCGATAACCCATGTCCTGCGCAAAGGTTGATCCCTGATGGCTGAGCATGGGGAATTTCCAGCCGCGTTCCGCCGCAAATTTTTGCTGCGTCTGCGGCGCATCTGGGCTGATCACTACAAATGCCGCGCGGTTCGCCAGATGCGGATAGACCCCATTATAGCCATCCGCCCACAGAGTGCAGTAGGGGCAGGACGTCCCCATATTGTGAATGACGAACAGATCATCCTTGCCGTCGAACAGGGACGACAGGTTTTGCTCACCCTCAAGGGTTTTGAAAGTGTAATCATTGATGCGCTGCGGTTCAATTTCCGACTGAATCTTGCGCATTGCGCCGCGGATTTCCATGATCTGCTGACGGTATCCGTCCAGTCTGTCTTTTGCTTCATCATATTTCATGGCTTTTTCCTTCCTGATCGGGTCCGATTTACGGAGGATTTTCCGGTTTCCGTCTTTTCCGGCCGGCGCGCGATCTTCTCCAGCGAATGGGCAAGCGTATCGAATTGCGTCTGCCAGTAATGGCTGTACCGGTTGATCCAGACGGCGGCGTCAAACATGGGGCCGACGTCCAGGCTGCAGGTGCTGATGCGCCCGGTGCGGGATTGGCGAACCAGTCCGGCGCGCACCAGCACCTGGATATGTCTGGAGACCGCCTGAATAGAGACATCGAAGGGCGCGGCGAGCTCCGACACCAGGGATGGCTGTTCGCGCAGCCGCTCAAGAATGGAGCGGCGCAACGGGTCAGAGAGCGCGAAGAAAACGCGGCTCAGCAGCTCCTCGGCATGGGCGGCTTCATTGCCCGCAGCGGGTTCTATGGCATGAGCGGTAGACATGCCGGGATATTATCAACATATTAGTTGAATATCAACCAAATAGTTGAATATTTTTGCGGCAGGCGCCGGGAGCCATGCGCTCTAAAAAAATCAAAGCATGCTGGGAATGACGCGATCCGGTGGGGAGTGGCCGTCGATAAAGGTCTTGATGTTGATGATCACCTTTTCGCCCATGTCAATACGGCCTTCTATTGTGGCCGATCCCATATGGGGCAGCAACAGCACGTTCTTCAACCCCAGAAGTTTGGGATTCACCGCCGGCTCATGTTCGAACACGTCAAGCCCCGCCCCCGCGATCTTTCCGGCGATCAGCATGCGGGTCAGGGCGTTTTCATCGATCACCTCACCGCGCGCGGTGTTGACGATGTAGCAATGCGGCTGCAGCAATTGCAGGCGTCGCGCCGACAGCAGATGAAAGGTTGCTGGCGTGTGCGGGCAGTTGACGGAAATGATGTCCATCCGCGCCAGCATATGGTCGAGGCTTTCCCAATAGGTCGCCTCCAGCTCC
>DMKG01000214.1:823-4788 GCA_003454415.1 Alphaproteobacteria bacterium | reverse complement strand
GCGTGGGCCGCGATCCGCGCGACGCCTTCATGTCCTTTGGCAATCACATGAAGAATCTCAATCCGGAATTCATGATGCGGCACATGCAGGGGCCCGGCTCTGCGGCGGCGCCGCCTCCGCAGGGGACGCAGGCAATGGGAATAGGCGATCGCTTCATTGCGGAAATTACGGCGGAGACGAGGCATGGCGCCACGGATAATCCGGCGGGCGTGATACCGTACATCAAAAGTTTCTGGGAATACCGGGATCTGCCCAATATCCATTTCTTTCATTACAACGACATGAAACGCGATCTTGGCGGACAGATGCGGCGGGTCGCGGCCGCGCTGGACATCACGGTGGACGAAAAGCTGTGGCCGGATCTGATCCGCGCGGCAAGCTTCGAAAACATGAAAGAGAATTCCGCGATGCTCGCCCCCGACGCCAGCACGGGTATCTGGCGCGATCCCGGCAATTTCTTCAATAAGGGCGAAACCGGTCAATGGCGCACGATTCTTGGCCCGGAAGAATTGGCGGTCTATGAAAAGGTCAAGGCTGAGCGTCTTTCACCGGAACTGGCGGAATGGATCGAAAAGGGAGAGTTGGGATAATCCCGTTCTGATTCGGGGAAGGCCCCGTCCTGACCCCGCTGGAGAGAGGGGCGCCTCCGGTCACTTTTTCATTCCCGGTTAAAAGACAAAAAAACCATGCTGCGCGGCTTCTGGCGCAGCATGGCTCTGGGTAGGCCTATGTGGAGCGGATCCTACTTGTCCTTCACGAAGCCGAAATGCTGGCCCATGCCCTGCTGCACGTCCTTCATCTTGGCGATGTATTTGGTGAAGCCGCCATTATAGGTGCCGTCCTGGCGGCGGTTGACCTCGCCCTCGAAATTGTAATAACCGGGCGTGCATTCCTGATTACGGGTGGTCTTGCCGCGATGGGAAATCACTTCCTGCACCCACCACTCCTCGGCGTCCTTGGTGACATCCATGGCCTGATAACCGTTTTTGCGGCAGTAGTCGATACAGGCGGCGATATGGTCGCCCTGTGTGTTCAGCATGTCGGTCAGGTTGAACTGGAACGAGGCCTGATAACCGCCCATGATGAACAGGTTGGGGTAACCCGCCGAATGAATGCCCAGCAGGGTTCGGATGCCGTCGCTATAATAATCGTTGAGATCAAGCCCGCCTTTGCCGACGATCTTGTTGTAGATGCCGGTTTTCTGAACCTCGAAGCCGGTGGCGTAGATCAGCAGGTCAAGCTCATACTGCTTGCCCTCGAATATTGGGCCCTTCTCATTGATTTCCGTGACGCCCTTGCCATGGGTGTCCACCAGATGCACGTTCTTGCGGTTGAAGGTCGGCAGATATTCATCATGGAAGCAGGGGCGCTTGCACATGAACATGTACCAGGGTTTGAGGGCGTCAGCGGTCTTCTTGTCGCGCACGATTTCATCGATGCGCTTGTGGATGCGCATCATGTGATCGATATTGGCGTTTTCCTGTTTGCGGATCTTTTCCTCGCGCGAGGTCTTGGCGTAGGCGGCGCGCTGATCCTCGCTCAGCACCGGTTCCCGCAGGGAGGCTTCACGGCGCTTCGCCTGCCAGCCGGGTTTAAGGGCGCGGGCCCAGTTGGGATCCGTCGCCCAGTCGTCACGTATATCGATGGAGGATGGCGTGCGCTGGAACACATAGAGTTCCTTCGCATTCGCGCCAAGGCCCGGAATGGCCTGCACCGCAGTCGCCCCGGTGCCGATGATGCCGACGATCTTGTCTTCCAGCTTTTCCAGATTCTTGCCGGTATAGTCATAATCCCAGCGCGAGGTATGGAAGGAATGACCCTTGAAGGTTTCCATGCCCTTGATGCGCGCAAGCTTGGGTTTTGACAGCGTGCCATTGGCGCAGATCACGAAGCGCGCTTTCATGTGATCGCCGCGGTCGGTTTTCAGATGCCACATCTTTTCTTCTTCATTCCAGACTGTGCTGGTGATGGTGGTCTGGAAAACCGCCAGTTCATAAAGGTTGTACTTCTTGGCGATCGCCTGGCAATGGGAGTAGATCTCCTCGCCCGTCGCGTAACGGCGCTTCGGCACATAATCCATTTCATCCAGCAGAGGCAGGTAATCATAGGACGGCACGTCGCAGGCGACGCCAGGATAGCGGTTCCAGTACCAGGTGCCGCCCACATCGCCGCCCTTTTCGACGATGCGGATGCTTTCCACGCCGATTTCGCGCAGCCGCGCCGAGGTCAGCAGCGCGGAAAATCCGCCGCCAATGAACAGCACTTCCACCGTGTCATGGATGGGCGCGCGGGGCTTGATTTCGCCGCTATAGGGATCATCCAGATATTTCGCCAGCCCCCCGTCGAAATCAGAGGTGTACTGGCCCGTGCCTTCGGGACGGTAGCGCAGGCGCAGATCCCGCTCCTCGGCGAATTTCTTCTTGATGTCATCGTAATAGGATTGGGGTTTGGGTTCGGAACGCTTCTTTGTTCTGGTGCCGCCGGGGATGATGCCTTCCAGCGGATTGCGCTCATACTGCTCGTTCAGTTCTTCTATCGTGGGCATGTCTGACCTCCTGTTTTGTGTGTGAGCTGAGTCGGCTGAAATAAACCGGCGCCAGGATGGCGGGCGCGGCCCTTGCCGCGCCGCGTCGCCCTTCATATCAGAAAGGTGAGATTGTCCTGCGCCTGGTCCAGGCCGACCAGAATGGCCTTTTTGTATTTGATCTTGAAGCCGCCATCCACGGGCAGAAGCTTGTAATGCGACCGGCCCGCGTGATAACGCTGCTCGCTTTTGCGGATTTCGTTGACAATGAAATTGGCGTAAACCGAAACTTCTCCGGCGCCATCCTCGATTTCGATGTTGGATACCACGCGGCGCATGCGCGAGCGCGGCGCCTGCGCGAAGGCAAGCCCTTCATCCAGGCGCATGGCGTGGCTTTTCACCAGATTCGCATCCCCATAAAACAGGGACGAATGCAGGTTCGGGTCATAATCCTCCTCATTGGCGGGGACCCAGTACACGCATTCATCAGCAAACAGGCCGGCCCATTCCATATACCGGTTTTCATCCATGAGACGCGCTTCCATGTAAAGGAAGTTCTCGACCTTTTCGCGCAGGCTGCTCATGGATTGGCGTCCTCCTGCTGCATGACCGATTTCCAGTGGCGCCACATGCCGCGCTGCGCCGTTTCATCGGTGCACTGACCTGTCAGGGTGCCGTCATTTTCCACCTGCTCCCGGTGCATGCCGCGGCGGAAGGTCAGCCACGGATCATAGGAGCATTTCAATCCTTCATGCACCCGGTTGAACATTTCCACGTCGTCGTGAATGCCGCCGCCATGGGGGCTGTAGAAGGATTCGAACTGGCGGATGCGCATGGTGTTCACTTCGTCGGGAACGCCTTTCAGCAGGCTGGGCCGAAGATAGACCTCTGTCCGCTCGGCGCTGAGGGGGCGGATGGTGCGCACCTGATTGGCCAGAACCACAAGATTGGGGAATACATTCATATGGGTGCCGTTCACCATCAGCAGTTCCTCGGCCCGTTCCTTGCCGTGGGCCTTGACCAGATCGTCGTAATATTTCTTGCCCCAGGGGGCCTTCTGCATCATTTCGATGCGGCCCCGCGCGCCGGGCGCCTCGATGTTGTAACGGCGCATGTCGATATTGGTGTTGCCCATGCCCATGTCGCGCGAACGCACGGAGGACTCGCCGGTGAAGATATCCGGCTTGCGCCCGATCATCCGCTCTATGCCGTTGAAATAGGACTGGTGGGTGAAATTCGGGTGATAACCGTCAATGGAGTTTTCCATCTGCAGTTTCCAGTTGCCGTTATAGGCGAGTTTGGTCGATCCGGCCTGGACCAGCAGTTCGCCCTCGGGCGACAGATCGCAGGCGTAATCGATCTGCTCCATGGCTGGGCCGCCGATATGATCGCGCAGGCTGATGCCGTTGGGGGACAGGCTGGCGAAGATGAAGCCGCGGTA
>DMKG01000214.1:425-591 GCA_003454415.1 Alphaproteobacteria bacterium | reverse complement strand
CTGGCGAAGATGAAGCCGCGGTAATCGTCCACCCGTGGCGGCCTGCGCAGGTTGAACTGTGACTTGTCGACGTTTTCGCCATAGCCATCCATATAGGGAATGGAGGTCAGATCGCCATTATTACGGAAGAACCAGCCGTGATATTCACAGCGGAAACCCCCCGCAT
>DMKG01000214.1:0-195 GCA_003454415.1 Alphaproteobacteria bacterium | reverse complement strand
CAGCGGAAACCCCCCGCATTGCCCTTGTCCTCCTGGCAGATCGAGGCGCCGCGATGGGTGCAGCGGTTGAACAGAACATGATGCCTGCCGTCCCGGTCATGGGTCAGAAGGACCGGCTGCAGACCCAGCCAGCTGCGGATATAATCGCCCGGTCTAGGAACTTCACTCTTGTGGCCGATATAGACCCAGCCGCGC
>DMKG01000116.1:4746-5123 GCA_003454415.1 Alphaproteobacteria bacterium | reverse complement strand
CAGAGGCGGTGGATCGCGCCTATCAGGCGGTTGCCAGGATCCACTGGCCGGGCGGGTTCTTCCGCCGCGACATCGCCTGGCGGGCGCTGGCGCCCAGAAGCTGAACGGCGTCTTTCAGGCCCAGCTAAACTCGTGGCGTGTTTCACATCCACCACACTGGAAAGGGACCGTGTGAAGCGCTAACATGAACAAAACAAAGATAAGCAACCACGCAGCCCGGGGACAGGAGACATGAGCGAACCAAACAGGCAGGAACAATTTTCCGGCACCAAGGAGGTTGACCCGAAACACCGCCTCGACGAAGCAGCCCTGCTCAACTACATGCAGTCCAATGTGGAGGGCTTCGCGGGGCCCCTGAGCGTGGAGGAATTCAAGGG
>DMKG01000116.1:4226-4400 GCA_003454415.1 Alphaproteobacteria bacterium | reverse complement strand
TGAAATCGGCGCATGCGGTTGACCGCGAATTCAGGGTGATCTCGGCGCTGAACAGGACCAGCATCCCGGTTCCCCGCGCATACAGTCTGTGCACGGATGAAAGCGTTCTGGGCACCATGTTCTATGTCATGGAATATGTCGAAGGCCGCGTGTTCTGGGAGCCGCTGGCTCCCG
>DMKG01000116.1:2794-3979 GCA_003454415.1 Alphaproteobacteria bacterium | reverse complement strand
CGTCAGCAAGGAAGACAGGGCTAAAATTTTCGATTCCCAGGTCAGTTTCATGGCCAATCTGCACAATGTGGATTACAAAGCCATCGGTCTCGGCGATTTCGGAAGTCCTGGCAATTATTTCGCCCGGCAGATTTCACGCTGGACCAAGCAGTATCAGGCGTCGGAAACCGAGCATATCGAGGAAATGAACCGCCTCATCGACTGGCTGCCGGGAAATATTCCCGCCGATGATTCCGTCAGCCTGGTGCATGGGGATTTCCGTCTGGACAATGCGATCCTTCACCCCAGCCAGCCGCGGATCGTCGCCGTGCTGGATTGGGAGCTGTCCACCATCGGCCATCCGCTTGGCGATTTCACCTATCATCTGATGCAATGGCGAAGCCCTGATTCCGATCTGGGCACGACCCCGCCCGAAGCGCTGAGGGAGATGGGCATTCCCTCCGAGGCGGAATACGCCGCCAGATATTGCGAAATGACGGGGCGCAAGACGATCGAAAATCTTGATTTCTATTTCGCCTATAACTTCTTCCGTCTGGCGGGAATCCTGCAGGGCATATTGGGAAGGGTGCGCGACGGCACCGCCTCCAGCGAACACGCCGCCGAACGCGCGGACCGGGTGCGCCCGCTGGCGGAAGCGGCGTGGAAATACGCCCAGATGGCGGGCGCTGTGGCCTGAAGCCAGGCGCGAAGCCCAATACGATCTGTCTGAGCGCGTGGCTCCCGGGTCAATCCCCCAGAACCACGCCTTCGCGGCGCCTGTCGGCGCCCCCCTCAAGCCCGTCACCGGCCACGCGGACGCCCTGCAATCCGCTGAACAAGGGCTGGATCTCGACCGTATGGCCCAGCGCTTCGAAGCGGGGCGCAAGCTGTTCCAGCGCCGTGCCCGCCTCCAGTTCGAGCGGCCCGTTGCGGTTGAGGAGGCGCGGCGTATCCATCGCCTGCTGCAGATCGAGATTCCAGTCCAGCAGGCCCACAAGGGTCTGCGCGACATAGCCGATGATGCGCGTGCCCCCCGGCGATCCGAGGCTTGCGTAAAACCCGCCTTCGGCGCCGAACACCAGCACCGGCGCCATGGAAGAGAGCGGGCGCTTGCCCGCCGCCGCCGCGTTCGCCACGGGCCTGCCGCCGGCTTCCGGAACGAAGGAAAAGTCCGTCAACTGATTATTGAGGAAAAACCCGCCCGTA
>DMKG01000116.1:1385-2558 GCA_003454415.1 Alphaproteobacteria bacterium | reverse complement strand
ATTATGGAGAAAAACCCCCCCCGCCATGACATGGCTGCCGAAAGGCGCTTCGACGGAACTGGTCATGGAGACGGCGTTTCCGTCCCTGTCCACGATCGAAAAATGCGAGGTGGAGGGAAGCGAGATATCCGCATTGGGGGCGAAATCCGCGCGCCGCGCAGGGGCGCCGGGCGGAACGGGTGACGGCGCGATCCTGCCGGAACGGATCTGCTTTGCCCGCCCCGCGAGGTAGCGCGCCTCCAGCAGGCCAGCAACGGGAGACGGGACGAAATCCGTATCGCCGAGATAGGCGTTGCGGTCGGCGAAAGCCAGCCTTTCCGCCTGGGCGAGCAGATGCAGCGGCAGGACGGATCCGGGCCCCAGCGCGGACATGTCGAACCGTTCCAGCATCCCCAGGATTTGCAGCACGCCTATCCCGCCGGAGCTTGGCGGCGGCATTCCGCAAATACGGAATTTCCGGTAGGGGCCGCAGACCGCTTCCCGCGGTTTCGCCCGGTACGCCGCCAGATCCGCAAGGCTCAACCCGCCGCCGCCGGGTGCGGCCGCCACGGCCGCCACCATGGCCTGCGCCAGAGGGCCCGTATAGAACGCGTCCGCCCCTCCATCTGCGATCAGGCGCAAACTGCGCGCATAATCGGGATTGCGCACGATCGTTCCCGGCGGAAGGGGCTGCGGCGGTTCGCTGGCGGTGAAATAAAGCGCGCGCGCCGCCGGAAAGGACGGCAGGCTTGTCATGGCGCCCAGCATGATCCGCAGACGGGGCGTCACCTCGAATCCCTGTTCCGCCAGGGCGATGGCGGGCTGGAACAGGTCCTTCCAGGGCAATTTTCCATAGCGCTGATGCGCAAGCGCCAGCATGGCGATGACGCCGGGAACCCCCACCGAACGTCCGCCGATAAAGGCTTCGCGAAAACCCAGGGGCTCGCCATCCGCGCCCATGAACAGATCAGGGGTGACGCTTGCCGGCGCGGTTTCCCTGCCGTCATAGGCGGTAACCTGCTTTTTCGCGGCGTCCCAATACAGCAGGAACGCGCCGCCCCCGATGCCGGAAGATTGCGGCTCCACCAGGCCCAGCACCAGCTGTACGGCGATGGCGGCGTCAACGGCCGCGCCGCCATTGCGCAGAATCTTAAGCCCCGCCTCGGCAGCAAGGGGATGGGCGGCCGCGACCAT
>DMKG01000116.1:0-1194 GCA_003454415.1 Alphaproteobacteria bacterium | reverse complement strand
CCGGGATGGGCGGCCGCGACCATCTGATGTCTGGCGGTGACGGCGGCGTCCGCCTGCGCGCCAAAGATCAGCGTGAGGCCCAGCAGAAAGCGCAAACGCAATCCCTTACAGATCATCAGTCCCCGCCGCTTTCGGATTTCTCATGCGCCGATAATGCTATATCCTGCGCCGATGGCAAACAGCATTTCCACCGCCGGGGTCGTTCCAGGCCCTCTCAACCTGATCAGTGACGTGGACGGCATTCGCGTGGGCAATGCCGAAGACCTGCCGGCGCGCAGCGGCGTCAGCATCGTTCTGCCGGACTGGCCCTGCACGGCGGCGGCGGATATTCGCGGCGGCGCCCCCGGCACGCGGGAGACGGATCTGCTCAATCCCTCCTGCCTGGTGGAAAAGGTTGACGCCGTGACGCTTTCCGGCGGGTCGGTCTATGGACTCGATGCGGCCAGCGGCGTCACCGCCTGGCTGTCCGCACAGGGGCGGGGCTTCCGCCTTGGCTCAACCTCCATGACGGCGCCGATCGTGCCGGCGGCGATTCTCTTTGATCTCAGCAATGGCGGCGACAAGAACTGGGGCATGACGCCGCCCTATCGCGCGCTGGGCATTGCGGGGTGCGAGGCGGCGGCGAAATCCTTTCATCTTGGTAATGCGGGGGCGGGGCTGGGCGCCAGCGCGGGCATTTACAAAGGCGGCCTCGGCAGCGCCTCGGCGATCCTGAAAGGCGGCCTGCGCGGGGCGGATCTGCAGGTGGGGGCGCTGGTGGCCGCAAACCCTTTCGGATCGCCGGTCATTCCCGGCAGCGCCACCTTCTGGGCCGCGCCCTTTGCGATGAATCAGGAACTGGGCGAGCATCGGGACGTCTCCGGCGCGCTTGACCCCGCTCCCATGGCGGGCAGCAAGCTGGACGCGGCGCCAGGGACCAACACCACGATCTGCGTGGTGGCGTGCAATGCGATTCTCACCCCCGCCCAGGCGCAACGGATCGCCATCATGGCGCATGACGGGTTCGCGCGCGCCGTGCGCCCGGTGCACACGCCCCTGGACGGGGATGTGATCTTCTGCCTGGCCAGCGGCGTGGCGCCGCTTCCGGACCCGGAACCCATGAATCTGGCGATCCTTGGCGGCGTCGCCGCCGATTGCGTGGCGCGGGCGCTGGCGCGCGGCGTCTATGAGGCCCGAAGCTTGGGCTCCCTGCGC
>DMKG01000113.1 GCA_003454415.1 Alphaproteobacteria bacterium | reverse complement strand
CCGCGCGGCTGGTTCCAATGGTATTGCCGCTATTATATGGGGCGGCGGATGCCGGAGGAGGACAGGCGTCAGATCACGCGCTGGAAGGCGTTTCGCCGGCACGTCGCGCAGATCAGACAGAATTGCGCGCCGGGGGACCCGTTTTGCCGGCCGCGTCAGCGGCAGGCCCTGCTGCACTGGGCCTATGACAGCCGCAGGATCTGAGAGATGCGCCAGCCGGAAAGTAAGATTGCCCTGTCCGCATTCGTCAGCAGAGGGCAGAAGCAGCGCCGCGCAGGCGGGCGGCGGTTGATCCGCTGTGTCACCCGGGGCTCTGTGCCACCCATGTCTTAGGTACAATCCGTTACCTGTCTGTCCGGAACGTACATGGGAAGGATGGCGAGAGTGACGGGACTCGAACCCGCGACCTTCGGCGTGACAGGCCGACGCTCTAACCAACTGAGCTACACCCCCAATCCGTCCACCGATGTAGGCCAGAGGGTGTCTCCTGTCAAGTAAACCCATGCGTACAGGAAGCCAACATTGTCCTTGGCAGGGAAAAAGGTTTGTGCTTCATACCCTTTCAGGGTTTTGGGCGGGTGCGCAGACCCGCATCCATCTCTCCGGGGGCGCATGATGACAGATTGGACCGCAGGATATGTCGCCGATATCGGCTATACTTACGGCTATTATGGCGAGTTGAACCCGGCTCATGCCCGGCTCGCTTTACTAGCCGCGGGCTATGACCTGGCCCCCTGCCGCGCAGTGTGCGAACTTGGCTTTGGCCAGGGCGTTTCAGCCAATATCCATGCCGCGGGCCAGCCCGAGACGGCCTATTGGGCGACGGATTTCAATTCCGCCCAGGCTGGCTTCGCGCAAATGGTGGCAGGCGCGTCAGGCGCCAATATTCATCTGTTCGATCAGTCCTTTACGGAATTCTGCAGCCGCGACGACCTGCCCGGGTTCGATTATATCGGCCTGCATGGCATCTGGAGCTGGATCTCCGATGAGAATCGCGCGGTGATCGTGGATTTCATCCGGCGCAAGCTGAATGTGGGCGGGGTGGCTTATCTCAGCTATAACACTCTGCCGGGGTGGTCGCCCATGGTGCCGATGCGGCATCTGCTGACCGAACACGCCGCCATCATGAGCCCGCCAGGCCAGGGCATCGTCGCGCGCATCGACAGCGCCATCGCCTTCGCCCAGAAACTCATGTCATTGAATCCGAACTATTCCCGCGCCAATCCTATCGTGGCGGAACGGCTGAACGCCATCGCCAGCCAGAACCGGCACTATCTCGCGCATGAATATTTCAACCGCGACTGGCGGCCGATGCCGGTCGCGGAAATGGCGAACTGGCTGGAACCTGCGAAACTGACCTTCGCCAGCTCGGCGCATCTCATGGATCATATCGACGGGGTAAACCTCACCAATGACCAGCGGGATTTCCTCAATGCGATTCCCGATACGCTGTTCCGTGAAACCGTTCGCGATTACATGGTCAACCAGCAGTTCCGCCGAGACTACTGGGTAAGGGGCGCGCGCCGGCTCAGCGGGCTGGAGCTGCTGGAAACGCTGCGCCGGCAGCGTTACGTACTGGCCGCGCCGCGCAAGGATATTTCGCTCAAGGTAAAGGGCGCGCTGGGCGAGGTGGAGCCGACGAAAGCCATCTATGACCCCATTCTGGACGCCTTCGCCGATCATCAGCCGAAATCCTTCGGCCAGCTTGAACAGGCGCTCAAGGACAAGAACATCAACGCGGCGCAACTGCGCGAGGCCATCATCGTTCTGGCGGGCAGCGGTCTTATTTATCCGGCGCAGGACGACAAGCAGATCAGCAGAGCAAGACCGTTTTCCGACAGGCTGAACGCCCATCTCATCGCCAAATCGCGTGGCGGTAACGACGTCAACCATCTCGCCAGCCCGGTAACCGGGGGTGGGGTTCCGGTGGCGCGGTTCAACCAGCTTTTCCTGCTGGCCAAAGGGGCGGGCCGGAAGACGCCGGCCGAATGGGCGCAATTCGCCTGGTCCATTCTGGCGGCGCAGGGGCAGCTTATCGTCAAGGAAGGCGTCACTCTCGATACGCCAGAGGAAAACCTGCAGGAACTGACCAGCCAGGCCACCGCCTTCTCGGAGACGCAATTGCCTGTCCTGAAAGCTTTAGGCGTCGCCTGACGGGCCGAAATGGGTTAACCTTATGGCTTCATCCCGCTACCATGTTCATGTGAGTCACGCCAGATGCTGAAAAATCCCGTGCCGGTCTCCCAGGCCACCCACCGTTACAAGAGGCTGCTGCCGATTCCCTCTTACGCCTTCGCGCGCAATCAGGCGATCGTGCCTCTGCTTGGTGCGGAAATCGCCCAGGCGATTCACAATTTCCCCATTGTGTTCGCCAAACATGGCGAGGCGTTCGCCCTCATGGGGTTGCTGTCCCTGCGCCCCGAGAGCAATCTGTTCGTCACCCCGGATGGCAAATGGCTGGGCAGCTACATTCCCGCCTGCCTGCGGCAATACCCGTTCGCCATTGGTCTGCCCGCCGAAGGGGGAGAGCCGGTGCTGTGCGCCGACGAAGGTTCTGGCCTCATTTCCGACACGGATGGCCAGCCCCTGTTCGAGGTGGACGGGAACCCCTCCGAAACCCTGCGCAAGGCCATGGAGTTCGTCAGCGAGATGGAGCGCAACCGCGCCATCACCATCCGCGCCGTGAATGCGCTGACCCAACACAGTCTGATCGTTCCCTGGGAATTGAAACTGCAGGGGCCCTCGGGACCGCAGCAGGTGGAGGGTCTGTTCCGGGTGGACGAAGTGGCCCTGAACGCCCTTTCCAGCGAAGCCTTCCTGGAATTGCGGGCGGCCGGGGCGCTGCCGCTTGCATACGCGCATCTCTTATCGCTCAACTGCATCGAGGTGCTGAGCCGTCTGATGGCGGCGCAGAGCCCTGCCGCCCAGCCCGGCCAGTCTTCCTCCACCCTCGCTAGCGCCATCGACCGCAACGGCGATCTGGTCTTCAATTTCTGAGGGGGAAGGGAGCAAGGCAGCGGACAGGGTCTTTGCCGCTTTCGAATTGCTCTGTGAGCGGAAGATTTGCCGCGTCAGGGCGTCCAGGTTGCGCCCGGCGCGCTGCTGAATAATAGCGGCAGGGCGGCCGATGATGGCGCCGGTAATCCCGCCGGAAGGGCGGCGGCGCATTCCTTTATAACACACAGCATTCCTTGCCCCCTGTTTATGCGCCGCCCGCGCCGAGGCATTTGCGCGAAAGCGCGATGACGCCGGTGGAGACCACGTCCCATGAATATTGCTGTTGCACGGTGTGCAGCGCCCCCTGTCTCAGATGGGACAGAAGGGCGTCATCCTCCGCCAGCCTGCGGATCGCCTGGGCAAGGGCTGTGGGGCTGGTGTCCGCGGCGATGAGGCCGTTCACCCCATCGGTGATCTGCTCCGGCAGTCCGCCAATGGGCGTGGCGATGGCGGGAACCCCCGCCGCAAAGGCGGAGGCGACGATCCCTGACTGGCTCGACTCCAGATAAGGCAGCACGATAACATCGGCGCTTGCGAAGACGCTTCCCATTTTGGTTTCGGGAACCCAATGATTATGGATTCCGATCCCGGGCAGGCCGTTGACCAGCGGCATCAATTTGCGCATGTCCCCGGCCCCCGTGATCTGCAGAGTTATGGGAACGCCTTCACGGCGGAGCAGCGCATAAGCTTCGATCAGCCTCTCCAGCCCCTTATAGGGAAGGATGCGGCCAAAAAACAGAAGCCGCAAATGGTCATTATCCGCCCGGTTCGCGCAGGGAAATACGGGGTCCGACAGGGGCGCAAGCGGTATGACCGCAATCTTCTCTGGCGGGATGTTGTGCAGCCCGCTCAGTTGCCGGGCGACATGATGGCTGAAGGCGATGTACCCGTCCGCATCACTGAAGGGCTGAAAGAACCAGCTTTTGAGGCCCCCATCCTCTCCCGGATGCAGCACGGCGTCATGCACGGTGTTAAGCAGCGCCGCGCCGGAGCTTTTTACCGAGGAGGTGATGAACCGCGACCAGTAATGGCTCATGGTGGAATTGACGATGTCGATCCTGTTCTCCGCAAGGTAACGGGCGAATTTCTTGCGCGTGGAGAGAATATTAAGACTGGAGAGAAGCGCGGAAGGCGCGTTGCTATACGTCCTGATCTCCAGCATGGGCAGGTTCAACGCCCGAAATTCCGGGATCAGCTCACACTCCCTTGAAACCGAGAGGTGGATCTCGGCTTCAGGATAACGCATCAGGGCGCGGGCGAGTTCCAGTGTATAGCGTGGCCCGGCGCCCCGCCGCCCCCAATGCCATAAAAGAATTCTAAGCCTGCCTGAAGACGGCATCGGCCCCCTCAAAATTCCGTTTCCAGTTCCTAAATCAGGTGCAATATGGTGGCATTCCCGCCTGAAATGGCGGCGCTTATGAATGTTTAACCGGGTTCCGCCTGTTTCGCCAGTTATCTCACATGTCAGGCGAAAATATGGCGGTGGGAGGTTCCGCCGAAGAATTGACGCAATTTTTCCAGAAACTTGGTCTAAATTCATATTTTAACCAGGAGGCGCACCCCAGTGCCAAAGTCATGGTCTTTCTCGCCTGCCTATCCCTCCCGGCGGCGGCCTGCTATACTTGCGGCCGTCCTGCTCGTCACAATACTGGGGGTGATGCCCGCATCGGCCCTTTCGCTCATCAGGGACGCCGAAACGGAAGAATTACTGCGCAGCTACGCCACCCCGATCTTCACCGTGGCCGGGCTTAACCCCAGATCGGTGAACATCTATCTGGTCAATGACAATCAGATCAACGCCTTCGTTTCCGGGGGGCAGAACATTTTCTTCACCACGGAACTGCTCCTTGAACTTGATACGCCGGGGGAAATCAAGGGCGTTATCGCCCACGAAGTGGGGCATATTGCCGGCGGGCATCTGGCGCGCACCCAGGACGCCATGAAGGGCACGGGAGCGCTGGCCATTGCCTCCATGGTGCTTGGTGTGGGCGTGGCCGCCCTTGGCGCGCCGGAAGTGGGGATGGGCGTTATGACCGGCGGCACCCATGTGGCCGGCAGGAATTTTCTGGCCTATAGCCGGTCGCAGGAATCTTCCGCCGACCAGGCGGCCGCCACCTATCTGGACAGTATCGGAGAATCGGGGGAGGGCCTGCTGGAGGTCATGCATAAATTCAGCGGCCAGGAATTACTGAGCGAACAAAGACAGGATCCTTTCGTGCGCAGCCACCCTGTATCCCTCGACCGGATCGGGGCGCTGGAGGCGCGGCTGGAGAAATCAGCCTTCCGCGCCCGCAAGGATCCGCCGGAACTGATTGAGGCGCATCACCGCATGCAGGGCAAACTATACGGCTTCGTCAAGCCGACGGCCCAGACCATGCGTAAATTTCCCGCATCTGACACGAGTATCAAGGCAAAAATAGCGCGAACCGTCGCCTATTACCTGCAGGGGGATCTGGATAAAGGGCTTAAGGAAATCGATGCGTTGATCGCCCAATCCCCGGACAATCCCTTTTATCATGAACTGAAGGGGCAGATGCTGTTCGAGAATGGGCGGATCAGGGAATCCATCGCGCCCCATTCGAAAGCCGTGGAGCTGAAACCGGATTCACCCCTTTTACGGGTGAATCTGGCGCAGGCAATGCTGACACTTGAAGACCCGGCGCTGTTGAAGCCCTCACTTGAGGCGCTGGAACTGTCCATGCGGCAGGATCCGGAAATCGCCATTGGCTGGCATCAGCTCGCCATCGCCTATGCCCGAGACGGCCAGGAGGGCATGGCGGCGCTGGCCACCGCGGAGCGCTTCTTCCGGGCGTCTGGCGGTGACGCTCCTGGCAGGCCCAGCCCCAATCGCCGTGACGCCTTGTTGCAGGCGACGAGAGCGCTGAAATTTCTGCCCGCCGGTTCGCCCGCCAGATGATGTCCTGCGCCCTG
>DMKG01000309.1 GCA_003454415.1 Alphaproteobacteria bacterium | reverse complement strand
TCTCCAGCGGCTGGCGCAGGCTGTCCAGCACAGAGCGCGAAAATTCCTGCAATTCGTCCAGAAACAGCACCCCCAGATGGGCGAGCGAAATTTCACCCGGCCGCGCGCGCAAACCGCCCCCCACCATCGCCGCCTGGGATGCCGCGTGATGCGGGTCGCGAAACGGCCGCTGGCGGCTGATCACGCCGCTGCGCAATTCCCCCGCGACGCTCGCCACCATGCTGACCTCCAGCGCCTCGGCGGGGTCGAGTGGCGGCAGCAGGCCGGGCAGGCGCTGCGCCAGCATGGATTTGCCTGATCCGGGCGGCCCCAGCATCAGCAGGTTATGCCCGCCCGCCGCCGCAACCTCAAGAGCGCGCTTCGCCATTTCCTGCCCCTTGATGTCGCGCAGATCGAGCCGCGTCTCTGAAAGCGGGTTCACGATCAGCGGCTTTGGCGGGCTCAGCACCTGGGTTCCCCTGAAATGATTGACGAGGGAGAGCAGGCTGCGGGGCGCGAGAATTTCTACATCCGCCGCAAAGGCCGCCTCCGGCCCGCATTCCGCCGGGCAAATCAGCCCCCGTCCCGCCGCGGCCGCCCCGATGGCGGCGGCGAGCACGCCAGGCACAAAAGTGATATTGCCGTCCAGAGACAATTCCCCCAGCGCGGTATAACCCATGAGTTCGTCGCGCGGCAGAACGTCGAGCGCCACCAGCAGCGCCAGGGCGACCGGCAGATCGAAATGGCTGCCTTCCTTCGGCAGATCGGCAGGCGCCATGTTCACCGTGATGCGTTTGGGCGGCAGGGCGAGACCGATCGCCCCCAGGGCCGCGCGCACTCTTTCCCGGCTTTCGGCCACCGCCTTGTCCGGCAGGCCCACAAGGGTGAAGGCGGGCAGACCGGAACTGATCTGCGCCTGCACATCCACCTCTCGGGTGTCGACCCCTTCCAGCGCAACCGTATAGACGCGGGCAATCATGCGAGCTTGTCATCCCCCCCGGAAATGCCTCACAATACAGCAAGAATAAAGGGGAGACCAATATGATCAAAGGCTTTGACCATTACGCCATCACCGTCGCCGATATGGAGGCGACGCTGGCTTTCTACCGCGACGTGCTGGGGGCGGAAATCCTGTGGGAAAAGCAGTGGCGGGAAGGAAAGATGCCGGTTTTCTCCATGCAGCTGGGTGTGAACCGGATGAATGTGCATCCCGCCAGCAAGCCCATGTCGCCCCATGCCCGCCAGCCCATGCCGGGATCGGCCGATTTCTGCTTCCGCTGGGAAGGGCCGATCGCCCATGCGGCCGCCCTGCTGGAAAAACACGGCGTCGCCATCGAGGATGGCCCCGTGCCGCGCCCCGCCGCCGATGGGAACTGGGGACAGTCGGTCTATTTCCGCGACCCCGACGGCAATCTGCTTGAATTTCTGTCCACCTTCGAGCCCCCCGCGCAAAGAAGGATTTAGTGACCCGAATCTGAAGTTCGTCGCATTTATCCGCAGGCGCTCAACAAACTTCAGATTCGTTAGGGTCACTAACAAGTATATGTTCCCAGTGTGGTTTATGGATTTGAAGTTGCTGTAAATATCCGCCGCATTTAACAGCAGCAACTTCAAATCCACCGCACTGGGCGGCCCTTTTTACCAGACCCATACTCTGGGGCGCTTGGGGTTGGGCGCACCAGCCAATGAATTTCCTTCAAGCCTACGGCTGAAATGCCCACTTAAAGGGCGCATACCCGTTCCCCATCTCCGTCCCGCACAACACGGCGGCCGTTTGCCGAACCGCACTTCACAACATGAAAAAGGGCGCAGCAGGCGCCCTTTTTCATTCTCTCACCCGGCTGTTGCTCAGCCCCGGTCGCGGCGCGGCGGGCGGCGGTCACGTCCGCCACCTCCGCCGCCGGAGGGGCGTTCGCGCGCCTCGACGCCCTGAATTTCCTCGCCGGTTTTCTGGTCGGCATAACGCATGGAAAGCCGCGTCTTGCCGCGATCATCCGTTCCCAGATATTTCACCCAGACAGTGTCGCCTTCCTTAAGGACGTCGGAGACTTTTTCGACGCGCTCCTCGGACATTTCCGAGACATGCACCAGACCGTCCTTCTTTCCGATGAAATTGACGAAGGCGCCAAAATCCAGAACCTTCACGACCTTGCCCTGATAGATCGCGCCGGGCACCGCTTCCGCGACGATCTCATTGATCATGTCGAGGGCGCGCTGCACGCTGCTCTCGTCCGGCGACGCGATCTTGATAACGCCTTCATCATTGATGTCAACTTTCGCGCCGGATTCCGCGACAATGCCCTGAATCACCTTTCCGCCCGAACCGATCACCTCGCGGATTTTCTCCACCGGAATGGTGATGGTGGTGATGCGCGGCGCATTGGCGTTGAGATTGCCGCGGGACTGGGTCAGGGCTTTCGCCATTTCGCCCAGGATGTGCATGCGCCCGCCTTTCGCCTGATCCAGCGCGACGCGCATGATTTCCTCGGTGATGCCGGTGATCTTGATATCCATCTGCAGCGAGGTCACCCCTTCGCTGGTGCCGGCGACCTTGAAATCCATGTCGCCCAGATGATCCTCATCCCCCAGGATGTCGGAGAGCACCGCGAAACGGTCCCCTTCCTTGATCAGGCCCATGGCGATGCCCGCTACCGGGCGCATGACGGGAACGCCCGCATCCATCAGCGAGAGCGAAGCGCCGCACACCGTGGCCATGGAGGAGGAACCGTTCGATTCCGTGATCTCAGACACCACGCGGATCGTGTAGGGGAAGCTTTCGAAAGACGGCAGCACGGCGCGGATCGCGCGCCAGGCCAGCTTGCCATGGCCGGTTTCCCGCCGCCCGGTAAAGCCGAAGCGCCCGGTTTCCCCGACCGAATAGGGCGGGAAATTGTAATGCAGCAGGAAACGCTCCTTGTACGAACCATGCAGCGCGTCGACCCATTGCTCATCCTCGCCGGTGCCAAGCGTGGTCACGACAAGGGCCTGCGTTTCGCCGCGGGTGAACAGCGCCGCGCCATGGGTGCGCGGCAGCACGCCCACTTCCGCGACGATGGGGCGCACATCGGCCAGACCGCGCCCGTCAATGCGCTTCTTGGTGTCGAGAATACTGCCCCGCACCACGTCTTTTTCAAGGTCCTTGAAAAGCCCGCCGACCCCCGGCTCCAGATGCAGGCCGATTTCCTCGAGCCCCGAGAGAACCGCCTTCTTCACCGCCGCGACCTTTTCCTGCCGCGACAGTTTGACGGCTTCGGTATAGGCGGCGCGCAGCAGGCTTTCCCCCAGTTCCTTCACTTTATGGGTCAGGCCTTCATTCTCCGCCCGGGGCTGGAAATTCCATGGCTCCTTGGCGGATTTTTCCGCAAGCTCGATGATCGCGCCGATCACCGGCTGCATTTCCCGGTGGCCGAACAGCACCGCCCCCAGCATCACTTCTTCGGAAAGCTCCTTCGCCTCCGATTCCACCATCAGCACCGCGTCCTGGGTGCCGGCGACCACGAGATCGAGGCTGCTTTCCTTCACCTCGTCGATGCGCGGATTGAGAATGTATTCCCCATTCCTGTAACCCACGCGGCAGCCGCCGATCGGCCCCATGAAGGGGATGCCGGAAATGGTCAGCGCGGCGGAGGCGGCGATCATGGCGACGATGTCAGGATCGTTTTCCATATCATGGCTGAGCACGGTGCAGATCACCTGCGTCTCATTGCGGAAGCCCTCAACGAACAGGGGCCGGATGGGCCGGTCGATCAGGCGCGAGGTCAGGATTTCCTTCTCCGCCGGCCGGCCTTCGCGCTTGAAAAACCCGCCGGGAATTTTACCCGCTGCATAGGTCTTCTCCACATAATCCACCGTCAGGGGAAAGAAATCGGCGCCTTCGCGCGGCTGGCGCGCGGCAACCACAGTGGCCAGCACGGTGGTCTGATCATATTGCACCAGAACCGCGCCATCAGCCTGGCGCGCGATCCTGCCGGTTTCAAATATCAGCGGACGCCCGCCCCACATGATTTCCTTGCGGTGAATTTCAAACATACTTCTCGTGCCTCATCCTCATAGGCCGCAGCCGCCCCCATGGCGGCTTCGGGCGTGACGCGCGCCTTGCGCATCACGCTTCAGTAACGGTTAAATTGAACGCCTTAATACCCTTAACGGCGCAGACCCAGCCGCTGGATCAGTTCCGCATAACGGGGCTGGTCCTCGCGCTTGATGTAATCCAGCAGTTTCCGGCGCAGATTGACCATTTTGATCAGGCCTCTGCGGGAATGGTTGTCTTTCTGGTGTTCCTTGAAATGCCCGGTCAGATTGTTGATCCGCTCGGTCAGCAGGGCAACCTGCACGTCGCTGGAACCGGTATCCCCCGAATTGCGGGCATATTCCTTGATCAGCGCCTGTTTGCGCTCAGGTGTAATCGACATCGGATTGGCTAACTCCTGATGGAATGTTGAAAATGCGCACCGGCCTGAACTCCCCCGCCTCTATATAACCAATGGCTGCGGCCTTGCCATGAAGCCTGGCGCAGACCACGGAGCCGGAAGGACTGATCTGGCCGTTGCGCGCCAGAATCGGCAGGCCCCGCTTCAGGCGGAGTGCATCGCTTGCGGTGATGGCCAGCGCCGGGATGTCGTCCAGCGGGGTCTCAACCGGCAGCAGATGCGCCGACAATGCGGGGTTATGGACCAATTGCTCCAGTATATCCAGCGAAATCGCATTTTCCAGGGTAAATGGCCCCACTTTCAGCCGCCGGATATCCCTGGCATGGGCGTAACAGCCCAGGCGCAGGCCCAGATCCCGGGCAATGGCGCGCACATAGGCCCCTTTTCCGCAAACCATTTCCAGAATGGCCGAATCCGGGTCCGGCTGGGATATCAGGCGCAATCGCCTGACCTCCACCGGGCGGGGCTGCAGTTCAAATTCCTTACCCGCCCGCGCCAGGTCATAGGCCCTTTCCCCCGCCAGCTTCAGGGCCGAGAAACGCGGCGGCAATTGCAGGATTTCGCCGGTGAATTCCGGCAATGCGGCAAGGATCGCCGCTTCCTCCGGCCGGCTGTCGCTTGTTGCGATCGCTTCGCCTTCCGCGTCATCGGTGCTGGTCTGCTCGCCCCAGCGCACGGTGAAACGGTAGGATTTTTCTGAATCCACGGCATAGGGAATGGTTTTGGTCGCATCCCCCAACGCAATCGCAAGCACCCCGCTGGCGAGCGGATCGAGGGTTCCCGCATGCCCGGCCTTCTGCGCATCGAAGGCGTAACGCACCTTGCCCACCATCTGGGTCGAGGTGACGCCCACAGGCTTATCCAGACAAACCCAGCCATTGACCGGCCGGCCCTTTTTGACTTTTCCGCGCCTGGCCATTCAATCCGTGCTTTCTGATCCCGGCTTCAGATCCTGCGCCACATGGGAGTCGCGCAGCAGTCTGTCGATCTTCTCGGCCACATCGAAGCTTTCATCCAGCGCAAAGTGCAGTTCCGGCGTATGGCGCAGCGTCAGTTCCCGCCCCAGGCGGCCGCGCAAAAATCCCGCCGAACGGTTGAGGGCCGCCAGCACCCTGGAACAGGCGTCAGGCCCGGCGCCCAGAGGCCGCGCATAAACCAGCGCCTGTTTCATGTCGGGGCTTATACGCACTTCCGTCACGGTGATGGACTGATTCAGCAGATCGGGATCGCGCACGTCCTGGCGCGACAGAATTTCAGCCAGCCGGTGGCGGATTTCCTCCCCCACCCGTAACTGGCGCTGGGTGCGCGCGCGCC
>DMKG01000283.1 GCA_003454415.1 Alphaproteobacteria bacterium | reverse complement strand
GCGTCAGCGTGTCGGCACCGGCACATCGCCGCGATAATCGTAAAAACCGCGCTGGGTTTTCTGGCCGAGCCATCCGGCTTCGACATATTTCACGAGTAGCGGGCATGGCCGGTATTTACTGTCGGCCAGGCCTTCATACAGCACCTGCATCACCGAAAGGCAGGTATCCAGACCGATGAAATCCGCCAGTTGCAATGGCCCCATGGGATGATTGGCGCCCAGCCGCATGGCGGTATCGATCGCCTCGACATTCCCCACGCCTTCATACAGGGTATAGACCGCCTCATTGATCATCGGCATCAGAATACGATTGACCATAAAGGCGGGAAAATCTTCCGCATTTGCGGTCGTCTTGCCAAGTTTGTGGGTGAAGTCGCGCACGCTCTTGAAGGTTTCTTCGCCGGTCGCTATGCCGCGAATCAGCTCCACAAGTTTCATCACCGGCACAGGATTCATGAAGTGCAGGCCGATGAACTGTTCCGGCCGGTCGGTGGACGCCGCCAGCCGGGTGATGGAAATGGAAGAAGTATTCGAGGAGATCAGCGCTTCCGGGCGCAGCATGGGACACAGACGGGCGAAAATGGATCGCTTGACTTCTTCTTTTTCGGTCGCCGCCTCTATCACCAGATCGACTTCCTTGAAGCGCTCCAGATCAGAAACCGGCGTAATCCGTTTCAGCGCAGCGTTTTTCTGATCATCGGTCAGAAGGCCGCGGTGAACCTGCCGGGTCATGTTGTAGGAAATGGTTTCAAGCGCCCTGTCCAGCGCTTCCTGGTTGACATCTTCCAGCAGCACGCCGAAGCCCGCCACGGCGCAGACATGGGCAATGCCGTTGCCCATCTGACCGGCGCCAATGACGCCTACCTTCTCAATCGTTACCATGCGGGATCATCCTTCGTTTAAGTCTGATAGGTAAAATCCCTGGGCTCCTCCACCCGTGCTCACAGCGCTTACAGGCCCAGCTTAGCCAATTCAGCTTCCAGTTCCGGAACCGCCTTGAACAGGTCTGCGACCAGGCCATAATCGGACACCTGAAAAATTGGCGCCTCTTCATCCTTGTTGATCGCCACAATCACCTTGGAATCCTTCATGCCTGCAAGGTGCTGAATGGCGCCGGAAATGCCGACCGCGATGTAAAGCTCTGGCGCGACGACCTTGCCGGTTTGCCCGACCTGCATGTCGTTCGGGGCATAACCCGCATCAACCGCAGCGCGCGACGCGCCAACCGCCGCCTTCAGCTTGTCGGCAACCGCTTCGATCATCTTGAAATTATCGCCAGACTGCATGCCACGCCCGCCGGAAATGATGATTTTGGCGGATGTTAGCTGCGGCCGTTCGGAAGAGGAAAGACGGTCTTCGACATATTCTGAAAGGCCAGGATTTTTCGCCGCTGAAATTTTTTCAATCGCCGCCGACCCGCCCTGACCTGTGGCCTGGAAAGTGGTCGTGCGCACGGTGATGACTTTTTTCGCTTCGCCTGACTGAACAGTCTGCATCGCATTGCCGGCATAGATCGGGCGCACGAATGTATCGGGCGCCTCCACCTTCACGATTTCAGAAATCTGCGCCACGTCCAGCAGCGCCGCGACCCGCGGCATGAAGTTTTTGGAAGCTGTCGTCGCGCTGCTCATAACAGCCGAATAATTCCCCATCAGGCCCACCACCAGTTCCGTCACATTTTCTGCAAGCCTGGCGGAATAAATGGGATCGTCCGCATGCAGAACTTTTGCAACGCCATCGAGTTTCGAAGCAGCCTGAGCAACCGGTTCGCAATCCTGCCCCGCCACCAGAATATGAACTTCATCACCCATTTGCTTTGCGGCGGTGACCACCTTGGCGGTCACTTCTGCAAGGGTTTTATTATCGTGATCGGCAACTACCAGCACGCTCATGCTCAAATGACTCCCGCTTCATTACGCAGCTTGGCGACAAGCTCCTGAACTGATTCCACTTTCACGCCCGCGCTGCGCGTTGGCGGCTCCGTGGTCTTCAACACCTTGAGCCGCGGCGTGATATCCACGCCAAAATCCTCCGGCGTCTTTTCCTCGATGGGTTTCTTGCGCGCTTTCATGATGTTCGGCAGGGAGGCGTAACGCGGCTCGTTCAGACGCAGATCGACAGTGATCACGGTTGGCAAATTCACTTTTATGGTCTGCAGGCCGCCATCGACTTCACGGGTGACTTCCGCCTTTCCGCCATCCAGCTTGACTTCGCTTGCGAAAGTGGCCTGGGACCAGCCCAGCAGCGCCGCCAGCATCTGCCCGGTCTGATTGCTGTCGTCATCAATGGCCTGCTTGCCAAGAATGACGATTTCCGCGCCTTCCTTCGTGGCGATTTCCTTGAGAATTTTCGCTACCGCCAGCGGTTCGACGGTCTGGTCCGTCTTCACCAGAACGCCCCGGTCGCCGCCCATGGCCAAAGCGGTCCGGATCGTCTCCTGCGCCGCGGCGGGGCCGATCGAAGCGATGATGACCTCTGTGATGACGCCCGCCTCTTTCATGCGCACGGCCTGTTCGACGCTGATTTCATCGAAAGGGTTCATGGACATCTTGACATTGGCCAGGTCAACACCCGAACCGTCCGCCTTCACCCGCGCCTTCACATTGTAATCAATCACCCGTTTTACGGGCACAAGGACCTTCATGCCTGTTTTCTCCACATCTTAATAACAGCCGCAGTGCGAACTTTATCGGCTAGGCGCCCATCTCGCAGGTGCGAAAACTAGTGTCCGGCAACGCCGCTGTCAACGAATCGTAACATCTTGCTACAAACAAATTACTGGTTAAAGGTTCTGACCAGGTTTCCACAATATATCCGCCGCCCCATCATCATTGGCGTGACGCCCCAGCACAAACAGGAAATCCGATAAACGGTTAATGTAGCGCAACGCCGCCGGATTCACCTTTTCTTTCTCGGCGAGTTTCACCATCTGCCGCTCGGCCCTCCGGCTTACCGTGCGGGCCAGATGGAGGAATGCGGCAACCGCACCGCCTCCGGGCAGAATAAAGGAATTCAGGGGCTTCAGACGCGCATTCAACACGTCGATTTCGTTTTCAAGGCGCTCGACCTGCGCATCGCTGATCCGCAACGCCGTCTCTTTGTCCTCACCCTCGCTTTCCGGGGTGCAGAGATCGGCGCCCAGATCAAAGAGATCGTTCTGAATGCGGGCAAGGGCCGCATCCACACTTCCCTTGCTGTGCAGCCGCACAATGCCGATCACCGCATTCGTTTCGTCAACCGTACCGTAGGCCGCCACCCTCAGATCGTATTTGCGAACCCGGCTGCCATCTCCCAGACCGGTGTCACCCTTGTCTCCCGTCTTCGTGTAGATCTTGTTCAGCTTGACCATGGACGGCCCTTTCAGGAACCGGCGGCATATACCGCAAGCATTATGAGAATAACGGCGAAAAACTGGGCCAGAACCCGTAATCGCATCAATTTGTTGCTCCAGCTGCGGTTAAATTCTCCGCCCCTGAACATGGCGAACACGCCAATGCAGAGCACGATGAAAACCACGCCGATGGAAACCGGCACAAGAATTTGCAGCAGACTGCTCATATCCTTCCTTACCGCAAAACGGCCCGCGGCGATAGCCGCAAACCGGTCTCTTCGCGTCAGCCGCGGGCCGCGGCGCCCGCGTCGATGGTGATGATGGTTCCGCTGATATAGCTCGCCCGTTCGGACACCAGAAAAGCCACCAGATCCGCCACTTCCTCCGGTTTTCCGGCGCGCCCGAAAGGCAGTCCGGCAAGCATTTTCCGCCAGGCCGGGGAGTCCACCCCCCCCGCCATGCCCTTGGCCAGGGACTGTAACCGCTCCGTCTCGATCATGCCGGGGTTCACGCCAAGAACGCGGACGCCATCATTGGCGCTGACTCCACCCAGGGCGCGGGTGAACGCCATCAGGGAGGCGTTACCGGCGCCGCCCGCAATATAAGTGGCGGTGGGACGTTCGCCACCGACGCCGATGACGTTGAGAATCACTCCCTGGTTGCGCGCTTTCATATGGCCATAGATTTCCCGGCACATGTTGATGTACCCGAAAACCTTGAGATCCCAGGCTTCCCGCCAGCGCGCCTCATCCACCGCATCCAGTCCCCCACCCGGAATGGCGCCGGCGTTATTGACCAGAATATCCGCATCCGGGCAGGCGGCGATCAGCGACCGGACGTTTTTTCCATCGCTCAGATCCAGCGGGTGGATCGTGACATTGACCTGATATTTGGCCCGAATCGCCTCCTGGACCGCAGTCAGATCCGCCGCCGTCCGGGAAACCAGATGCAGATGACATCCCTCCCCCGCCAGCGTCATGGCGATAGCGCGGCCAATGCCCTTCGATGCGCCGGTGATGATGGCGGTCTTCCCCTGGAGATTTAGTTGCATATACGCCTCCTGTTTCATTGCTTCAGGACAAGTCTAAGATACAAGAAAGCAGCGCCGAACGCGCCGTCTATAGCCTTAAAAGGCAAAATCATACAATTTTCTAGTAATAATTAAGTAATTATTCTTAGCGGAACTCCTGTTGATTTTATCGATATCCCCCAGATATAAACCATTTTAAATAAATTGGGCGTTAAATTTATTTATACTTGCGAAATCGAAAAAATCGCAAAAATATCCAAAATGAAACATCCCCCCTCAACTGAATCAATCCACTGTTAAAGCTGAACACAAACTCAATAAAATTATTGACTTAATTATTTTTATCTATTTATTTAAAATGATGTTATTTTTACCATGAGTTCTATGCTCAATCGTCTGCTCAACTTACTGGAGAAAAGAAATTGGCGCAATTTTCTGAAGATCAATTGCCTCCAGGTCCCCTGACTGCAATGTACCATTACTGGCGAAGCAAATGCCGGGACAAGGACATGCCTTCGCGGGCAGACATTCATCCTTCCGAGATGAAGGATTTTCTTCCTCACACCATGCTGATCGATGTGGTCGCCACGACAGAAACAGAGCGGCGTTTTCGCATGCGGCTTGTTGGAACGCATATCGTCGACGGATTTGGTCAGGAGGTGACAGGAAAATTCATCGATGAAATTAATACGGGCGGTCAAATGGAAAGTCTGCTGGAAGCCTGTATGAAAAGCGTGCAGGAGAAGGCGCCGGTTTATCTCTCGGGCGTGATGGTTCAACAAACTCCTGCCGGAACACGATTTTCTTTCGAGCGTCTGGGCGCTCCTCTTTCCAGCGATGGACAAAATGTGGATATGCTTCTGATCGCGGCTGTTCTCCAGCATTTACCCGCCAAATAGCAGCCAGTCGCAGTTGCGCGCGGGGCGTTTTCTTCCCCAAAGCCATTGGACAAGAAGCGTCTTGACACCATTGCGTTCGGCTACTAAAACCAGCCGAACTTAGCACTCAAAGCCATAGAGTGCTAACTGCCGTATTCCCGTAATGCAAGACGGCAAATTTCAGCGAATAAAGCGAATAAAAGGAGAAGGATTAGATGGCTTTCAGACCATTGCACGACAGGGTGCTCGTCCGCCCGCTGGATGCGGAAGAAAAGACAGCCGGCGGCATTATCATTCCAGGCACGGCCCAGGAAAAGCCTCAAGAAGGCAAGGTTATCGCCGTAGGCCCGGGCGCACGGCGCGAAGACGGAAGCATTGCCAAACTGGACGTCAAGGTTGGCGACACAGTTTTGTTTGGCAAATGGTCCGGCACCGAAATCAAGATAAAAGGCGAGGAGCTGATGATCATGAAGGAAAGCGACATTCTGGGAATCGTTGGCTAACTCCCGTCCATCACCTTGCATGCGCCCTGATGGGCTGATGCGCAAGCAAACTTCAGACCGACAAGAGAAGGAATTCGCATTATGGCGAAAGATGTAAAATTTCGTGGCGACGCCCGCGACCGGATGCTGAGAGGCGTGGACATTCTGGCGGACGCCGTGAAAGTGACTCTCGGCCCGAAAGGCCGCAATGTAGTGATCGACAAGTCTTTTGGCGCGCCACGCATCACCAAGGATGGCGTAACCGTCGCAAAGGAAATCGAACTCGGCGACAAATTCGAAAATATGGGCGCCCAAATGCTGCGTGAAGTGGCGTCAAAAACCAATGACGCCGCCGGCGACGGCACGACGACCGCAACCGTTCTGGCGCAGGCGATCGTGCGCGAAGGCGCGAAATCCGTCGCCGCCGGAATGAACCCCATGGATCTGAAGCGCGGCATTGACCTTGCTGTTGAGGCGGTGGTTGACGACCTCGTCAAACGCTCGAAGAAGATCAAATCCTCGGAGGAAATCGCGCAGGTGGGAACCATTTCCGCGAACGGGGAGACCGCCATCGGCAAGATGATTTCCGACGCGATGGACAAGGTGGGACAGGAAGGCGTCATCACTGTCGAAGAAGCCAAGGGCCTGGCGACCGAACTTGATGTCGTGGAGGGCATGCAATTCGACCGCGGCTATCTGTCGCCCTATTTCATCACCAATGCGGAAAAGATGACGGTGCTGCTGGAAAATCCGCTGATCCTCATCAATGAAGCCAAGCTCTCCAGCCTGCAGCCCATGCTGCCGGTCCTGGAAGCCGTAGTTCAGTCGGGACGTCCGCTGCTGATCGTTGCGGAAGACGTGGAAGGCGAAGCGCTGGCGACCCTCGTCGTCAACAAACTCCGCGGCGGGCTGAAGGTGGCGGCGGTCAAGGCGCCCGGTTTCGGCGACCGCAGGAAAGCCATGCTGGAAGATATCGCCGTGCTGACGGGGGGCACTGTGATTTCCGAAGATCTGGGAATCAAACTCGAAAGCGTCACGCTTGCCATGCTGGGAACGGCGAAAAAGATTACAATCGACAAGGATAACACGACCATCATCAATGGCGCCGGAAAGAAGAAGGATATCGAGGGGCGCTGCAATCAGATCCGCGCCCAGATCGAAGAAACCACTTCGGATTACGACAAGGAAAAGCTGCAGGAACGTCTCGCCAAGCTGGCTGGCGGGGTTGCCGTGATCCGGGTTGGCGGCGCAACGGAAGTCGAGGTGAAGGAGCGCAAGGACCGGGTGGATGACTCTCTGGCCGCGACACGCGCCGCGGTGGAGGAAGGAATCGTTCCCGGCGGCGGCGCCGCTCTGGTCTATTCCATGCGTGCGCTGGATAAACTGTCCCCAGCAAACGATGATCAGAAAGCGGGCATCGCCATCGTGCGCAAATCCCTTCAGGCGCCCGCGCGGCAGATTGCCGAAAACGCAGGGGTCGACGGTTCGGTGATCGTGGGCAAACTGCTGGAAAGCAAGGACCGCAATATCGGTTATAACGCCCAGACCGAAAAATTCGTCGACATGTTCAAGGACGGGATTATCGACCCGACCAAGGTCGTTCGCACCGCTCTGCAGGACGCCGCCTCCGTCGCCGGTCTCCTGATCATGACAGAAGCCATGATTGCCGACAAACCCGAAAAGCCTGGCGATATGGGCGGAATGCCGGGTATGGGAGGCATGGGCGGAATGGGAGGCATGGGCGGAATGGGCATGGACGGAATGATGTAATCTCCCAGACGTCTTTCTTTTTGCCGTAAGGGCCATGGGATCATTCCCATGGCCTCTTTTTTTGGCGGATAGAAGAAATTGCCGGCCCCTATTGGCGGGGGCGAATTGCCAATAGAGACCGGCAAGCGACCGGCAGAATGGGGATGACTGCCGGCAGTCCATGGGTCGTCACATCGGATTTCCCCATGAAACTGGTCATTTACTACCTCCGGGCTTCGGAGGCCCGGGAGGTTTTGGCGGTTTGGCGCTCCTGGCTGCAATGCTCCGTTATCGTGATCCACCCAGTTCTGGCCATCCCTGACGGGATAATATCCAAATAGTTGAATTATTTTTGTTTACAATCAATGGATATTATTATTAAAAATGACACATGAAAACGTGTAAAACTCCGTCACTTTCCACAATTTATAATTGTGGCCTGTTAACCATCCTGCATGGAAAACACATCGGGAGCCAAGATGACAATCGTCCAGGGAAATCAGGACAGAAGACCTCTGTCACAAATCGAATATGGCAGGCTGAAGCAGGCCGCGAAGCGTCTGATCAAGGCGTGTGGCGGTCTTGAGGCCGCCTCGATGATTACGCGGGTTGGTCATAGCGAACTTGCCCGCTACTACACTCATGAGGAACGGCTGTTCATGCCCATTGATGTGGCGGCGGATCTGGAGGCTATCGCCAGCAATCCCGTGATCACTCAGGCCTTAGCTCATATGCAGGGATACGCTCTGATCCAGTTGCAACCGCAGGAGACTGCCGACCCCAACAACCACTGGACGACGCAACTGGCGCTTCTGGGACAGGAAACCGCATCGTTGCTGAAACAGGTCGGCGTCGCCCTGTCCGAACATGGAACGCTCACAGCTCACGCCATTAATCATCAGCATCTGATGATGCATATTGATAATCTGATTCAGGCGGCAATGCAGCTGAAGGCGGCAATGCTGCATCGTCAGGAGCGTGATTATCATCTGAAACGCAAGGGCAATAATCCCTCCCGCGATGATCTCCCCACCCCACCATAGGGCGTGTCAGCAGCGGGAAGCGGGTAACCCGCCCCCTTTGCATTGGGGAGTGCGAAGCATGATGGCGTCAAAAGCAGGCCAGCCTTCAGAATTATGGTCGCCAGGCTCAGGGCTGAGATTTCGCATTTAACACCAGGCTCCGCCAGCCAGGCACTGAACCGGTCCAGCAGCAGACACGCGCGCTGAGCCCATGTCTAATGGGCCTCCCCCCAGTTCACGCCATGCTTGGCCTCTACAGTTAGAGGAACCGGCATGCTCAGTACGGGGGCTATGGCGTCCTCCATGATCTTCACCACGAGGCGCTTGGTGGCCTCCACCTCTGCATCGGGCGCTTCGAATACAAGCTCATCATGCACCTGCAGCAGCATGCGCGCGCTGAGCCCAGCCTTGAGCAGGGCCTCCGGCATCCGGATCATGGCGCGCTTGATGATGTC
>DMKG01000196.1:1308-4374 GCA_003454415.1 Alphaproteobacteria bacterium | reverse complement strand
ACTCCAGCGCCAGCGACATACGCATGGCGTCACCTTCATCAGCCGGCTGCAATTATGGACACAGCCGTTATGGATATTCCTGCAACTGCTGCCCTTTGTTTTTATCGGGGTTCATGGCGCCAGCCTGCGTGACGAATGGACGGAATTTTCCGGCGCCCAAGGCGAGGGGGCAGGTTTTGACCTTCTCCTGTTCGGCGCGGCGTCTTCGGTTGCGTTCGCGCTGATCGCGCAGATCGGCGAACAGGTCGATTTTCTGCGTTTTCTCCCGCGCGAGAGGAAAAGACGATCGGGATGGTGGGTTGGCCTTCTGTCGGCCGGCCCGGGATGGATCATTCCCGGCGCGCTCAAACTGCTGGCCGGCTCTTTTCTTGCCGTTCTCGCCATCCGTCAGTCCGGTTCGGCAGAACACGCGGCGGAACCAACGCAGATGTATCTTGCGGCGTTTGAATACGCCTTTTCCTCGCCGGAGCTGGCGCTTGCCCTGACGGGAATTTTCGTCGTTCTTTCACAAATCAAGATCAACGTGACCAACGCCTATGCCGGTTCCCTGGCCTGGTCGAATTTCTTTTCGCGCCTTACCCATACCCATCCCGGCCGGGTGGTCTGGCTCGTCTTCAATGTTGCGATCGCGCTTGTGCTGATGGAAATCGGCATATTCAAGGCGCTGGAGAAGATACTCGCGCTGTATTCGATTGTCGCCATTGCCTGGATAGGGGCGTTGGTGTCCGATCTGGTTGTCAACAAACCACTGGGGCTCAGCCCGCCCTTCATAGAATTCAAACGCGCGCATCTTTACGACATCAATCCGGTTGGCGTTGGCGCGATGATCCTGGCGAGCGCTGCGGGTTTTACCGCCCATCTCAGCCTGTTTGGAGAAACGCTTCAGGCGCTCTCCTCTTATGTAACGCTTGGGGTGGCCTTTATATCAGCCCCGGCCATTGCTGCGCTGACCCGGGGCCGGTTTTACATCGCACGCGGGCCGCATATGGACTGGCGTAGTGGCGCCCCCATTTCCTGCTGTATCTGTGAGCATGAGTTTGAGCCCGATGACATGGCAATGTGCCCTGCATATAGCGGGCCGATCTGCTCCCTGTGCTGCTCACTCGATGCCCTCTGCCATGATGAGTGCAAGCAGGACGCGCCCTATTGCGGACTGCTGCTGAATGGTCTGGTAAAGGCGCTGCCCGCCTGGATTCGTGAACCGCTTCATTCCAGTGTGGGAAATTATCTGCGCGTGTTTCTCATGGTGACGATGGTGCTGGGGGCCGGGCTTTCGCTGGTCTATCTCCAGGCGGAGACCTTACCAGAGCAGGATATTGGGCAGGTTCTGACGGTTCTTGGCTCCGTCTTCCTGGTCATGTCGCTGATTAACGGCGTCGCGGTATGGTTGTATGTTCTGGCGAAGGAAAGCCGCCGCATCGCAGAGGAGGAGTCACTGCGGCAGAACCGGCTGCTGTCGGAAGAAATAGAAGCGCACAAGGTCACGGATGCAAAACTGCAACGCGCCAAGGAGACGGCCGAAGCTGCGAACCAGGCGAAAAGCCGTTATGTCGCCGGTCTCAGTCATGAACTGCGCACGCCGCTGAACGCGATCCTCGGTTATGCGCAGCTACTGGAACGCGACGGGGAGATTCCCGCGCATCGTACAGGCGCCATCGGCATCGTGCGGCGAAGCGCAGAACATCTTTCGGTTCTGATCGACGGTCTTCTCGACATTTCCAAGATTGAAGCGGGACGTTTCCAGCTTCACCGTCAGGAAGTGCGCATCATGGATTTTCTTGATCAGCTTGTGAATATGTTCCGTCTTCAAACAGAAAAGAAAGGTATCGCATTTCATTACGAGGTGACGGGCAATATGCCGCCCGCTGTTTATGCCGACGAAAACCGGTTGCGCCAGGTGTTGATCAATCTTCTCTCCAACGCCATCAAATTCACCAGAGAGGGACAGGTCGCGCTGCGTGTGAGCTATCGCAACCAGGTGGCGGTATTCGAGATCGAGGATACGGGCATTGGCATTCACGCCCAGGATATGAGCCAGATTTTTGAGCCCTTTCAGTGCGCGTCGCATGCGCCAGTGGACCCCGCATTCGCGGCGGGAACGGGTCTTGGGCTGACGATTGCACGGGTTCTGACGGAGACCATGGGGGGTGACATCGGCGTTACCAGCACGCCTGGCGAAGGCAGCATCTTCCGCGTCAGGCTGATGTTGTCGGAGGTCGTGCGTCCTGGCGCCGCCAGCGCAGGGCAAATACGCATTACCGGATATCACGGGCCGCGCAGAACCGTGATTATCGCCGATGATGACCCCGTACACAGGGAAATCATGCATGAGATTCTGGCGCCGCTCGGCTTTACGGTACTGGATGTCGCGGATGGCGCCGCATGCATCGCCCTGGCGCGGGATTGCGAGTCTGATCTGATTCTGCTGGATGTACGGATGCCGGGCATGGACGGATGGGAGGTTGCACGCAGGTTGCGGGGCATGGGGATCGAGAGACCGGTGATCATCATCGTTTCGGCGAACCTCAATGAGACGCATCTCGCCCCGGCGCCGGATCGCGTGCATGACGGCTATCTGATCAAACCCGTCAACATTGCATCTCTGCTGGATACCATCGGAGGGCTTCTGAAACTGGAATGGCGTCATGAGCCCATTGGCGCGGCGGCCAGAGGCGCAAAAGGCGCCGTCATCATGCCGCCGGCAGCAAGCCATATCGAAGAGCTGCGGCATCTGGGCCAGATTGGCCATGTACGGGGTATACAGGCCAAGCTGGATGAGATCGAGCGCAGCTCTCCCGCCAGCCGGCCCTTCGTGGCGCGGTTGCGCCAGATCGCGCAAACCTATGATTTCAGACGTTTCAATTCGGAAATCGAAAGGCTGCAATCCGGGAATGACCGCTAGACCCCCCCACGATACCGTGCTTGTGGTTGACGATTCGCCAGAGACCATCGCCATGCTCACCGATGCGCTGGAGGAATCAGGTCTCACGGTTCTGGCCGCAGTTGAGGGGGAGCAGGCCATTGCCGCGGTTGGCAGTATGCCGCCAGACATCATTCTGATGGATT
>DMKG01000196.1:620-1162 GCA_003454415.1 Alphaproteobacteria bacterium | reverse complement strand
GCCGGAGGCTTTGGAGAAGCTTTCCGAGGCTTTGATTCCCGACCTGGTGGTCCTTGATGTCATGATGCCCGGAATGGATGGTTTCGAGACGACGCGCCGCCTGAAGCGGCTGACGGCGGCGGCCCATGTGCCGGTTATTTTCATGACCGGGCTGACGGATACGGCGCACATCGTCAGGGGCTTCGACGCGGGCGGCGTGGACTACGTCACCAAGCCGATTGTGCCGGATGAGCTGATCGTGCGTATCCGGAGGCATCTTTCCAATGCGCGCCTGGCCCATAGGGCGCATGAAGCGTTGGATGCATTGGGAAGGCATCATCTGGCGGTGGACCATGCGGGGCGCCTTCTATGGTGTACGCCACAGGCGGATACTCTGCTGAAATCCGCATTGCCGGAGTTCCGCACGGAGAATTTCGCATTGCCGGATAGCCTGCTGTCCTGGTTGCAGCATTGCGGCGGCATGGAGGCTGCAAACCACACGCACGCAACGCTGTCCTGCGATGGAACGCGCCAGTTGCAGTTTTCCTATGACGGCCTGATCA
>DMKG01000196.1:0-355 GCA_003454415.1 Alphaproteobacteria bacterium | reverse complement strand
CCTGATCAGCCCCAGTGAAATCCTGCTTCACGTCAGCAGAGATCCCGTAATCAGGCAGGAGACGGTGCTGAAGGACAGGCTGCCGCTGACCCTGCGGGAATCGGAGGTTCTTTTATGGATTGCGCGCGGCAAATCAAATCGTGACGCCGGTGAAATTCTCAATATGAGTCCACGCACGGTGAACAAGCACCTCGAACAGATATATGCGAAACTTGGCGTCGAAAACCGCACGGCCGCCGCCGCCATCGCCATGCGAATCATAGGATTCGCAGATATATAGGCACGTCTCAGACCAGGCAGACGTCCTTGCTCATAACTGGGCTGCCAGACCGGCTCTGGGCGGCGCTCTATCCGG
>DMKG01000208.1:5244-5770 GCA_003454415.1 Alphaproteobacteria bacterium | reverse complement strand
CATGACGCCTTCGTCGACCGAAACCCTTCACGCCACCGCCCCCCACAGCCCCAGCCAAACCGAAGGCGGCGCCATCGGCAGCCCCATCCCCCGCTCCTTCTTCCGCACCCGTGGGAAAGGCCACACCCGCGGCGGCGGCAAGAACCAACGGCCGTATCATCGCGAGCCCGCTGGCACGCCGCCTGGCGGTCCAGCGCGGCATTGACCTGGCGGGGATCACCGGCAGCGGCCCCAATGGACGCATCATCAAGGCGGATCTGGAGCATGCGAAGCCCGCCGCGAAGGCGGCGCCTGCCGCGACACCCGCTGCGGCGGGGATGCAGGGCGAAGTGACGCCCATCCCCCACTCCGCCATGCGCAAGACCATCGCCCGCCGCATGACGGAAGCCAAATCCACGATCCCGCATTTCTACCTGACGGTCGAGTGCGATCTGGACGCCCTGCTGGCGCTTCGCGCCGAATTGAACAAGGCAGCGCCAATGGATGGCGAAGGCAAACCGGAATACAAGCTCAGCGTCAATGATTT
>DMKG01000208.1:0-5006 GCA_003454415.1 Alphaproteobacteria bacterium | reverse complement strand
TACAAGCTCAGCGTCAATGATTTCATCATCCGCGCCTCGGCCCTGGCCCTGCGCCGGGTTCCCGAGGCCAACGCGTCCTGGTCCGATGCGGCGATGCTGCGGCACAAACACGCGGATATCGGGGTGGCGGTGGCGATGGAGGACGGGCTGATCACTCCGATTATCCGGCAGGCGGAGCTGAAAGGCCTTGCGGAGATTTCTAACGCTATAAACGATCTGGCGGCGAGGGCCAGGGCGCGCAAGCTGAAACCCGATGAATATCAGGGCGGCACATTCACCATCTCCAATCTGGGCATGTTTGGCGTCAAGGAGTTTTCCGCCGTCATCAATCCGCCGCAAAGCATGATCCTGGCGGTGGGGGCGGGCGAACAGCGCCCGGTGGTGAAAGATGGGGCGCTCGCCATCGCCACACGGATGGATTGCACCCTTTCCTGCGATCACCGGATCGTGGATGGCGCGCTGGGCGCCAGGTTTCTTTCCGTTTTCAGGGGATTTATCGAAAAACCCCTTAGCATGCTGGTCTGAAAGCACTCATGGCAGACAATTCCTATGATGTGGTAGTGGTGGGCGCGGGGCCTGGCGGCTATGTCGCCGCCATTCGCGCGGCGCAACTGGGCCTGAAGACGGCCGTTGTAGAGCGCGAACATCTCGGCGGCGTCTGCCTGAACTGGGGCTGCATCCCCACCAAGGCGCTGCTGCGCTCGGCGGAAGTCTACCACATGGCGCAACATCTCGACGCTTACGGCCTGGCGGCGGATAATCTGCGCTATGATGTGAAAAAGATCGTCAAACGCAGCCGCGATGTCGCGGCGCGGCTGAACGCGGGCGTGAAGCATCTTCTGAAAAAGAACAAGGTCACTGTGATCGACGGGACCGGGGCCCTGAGCGGGACCAGGAAAATCACCGTCAGCCGGGAGGGAAAAGCGGCGGAAGAACTTACTGCAGGGAATATCATCCTTGCCACGGGCGCAAGGGCGCGGCAGTTACCGGGACTTGAAAGCGATGGGAAGCGGGTGTGGTCCTACCGGGAGGCCATGCTGCCCGATTCCATTCCCGCATCGCTGCTTGTGGTGGGATCCGGCGCCATCGGCATGGAATTCGCCAGCTTCTTCCGCACCATGGGCAGCGAAGTGACGGTGGTGGAAGTTCTGGAGCGCATCCTTCCGGTGGAGGATGAAGAAATTTCCGCGCTGGCCCGCAAGGCGTTTGAAAAACAGGGCATGAAAATTCACACCGGCGCCAGCGTCACGGCGATGCGGCGCGGCGCGGACAAGGTGACGGCGGCGCTCGATCTCGGCGGCGGGAAGACAACCGAAATTCAGGTGGACCGGGTCATCATGGCGGTGGGCATTACCGGAAATGTGGAAAATCTGGGGCTGGAAACGGCAGGCGTGAAAATCGACAAAGGTCATGTGGTGGTCAATGAGTGGTGTGAGACCGGCGTCGGCGGCATTTACGCCATCGGCGATATCGCCGGGCCGCCCTGGCTTGCGCACAAAGCCAGCCACGAAGGCGTGATCTGCGCGGAACGCATTGCTGGCGTCAAGGGCCTGCATCCCTTGCAAAAGCAGAACATACCGGGATGCACCTATTGTCTGCCGCAGATCGCCAGCATAGGGATGAGCGAGGCGGCCGCCAAAGCAGCAGGCCATAAGGTGAAAGTCGGGCGTTTCCCCTATGCGGGAAATGGCAAGGCCATCGCGCTTGGCGAGACGGAGGGGCTCATCAAAACCATCTTCGATGAAACGAGCGGAGAATTGCTGGGCGCGCACATGATCGGCGCGGAAGTGACGGAACTGATCCAGGGATTTGGCATCGCCAGAACCCTGGAGACCACGGAAGCGGAATTGATGCATGCCATTTTCCCGCACCCGACCTTAAGTGAAATGATGCATGAAAGCGTGCTGGACGCCTATGGCAGGGTGATCCACTTTTGAACGGCAGGAAACAAACCCTCTGCATGATGACGGCAGGATAAGCCTGGCATGACCTCCTTTGAATCCGCGCTGGGTTCAGCCAATACTGGCGCATCGGGACCCAACCTAAAGGAAAAGCTGGAGCGGATCAGTTGGGGGCTGGTCTTTCTGCTGAGCCTTATCGCCTGCACCGGCGCCGCCATGCTGTATTCCGCCGGTCGCGGCTGGTCTCCCTGGGCGGGAGCCCATCTGTTGCGGTTTGCCGCTGGCGTCGTCATCATGCTTTGCGTGGCGCTGACCGATATCCGCCATTGGATGCGGTTGGCCTACCCGGTTTACGCGGTGTCGCTCGTCCTGATCATCTGGGTCGAGATAGCTGGTGAAATAGGTATGGGGGCGCAGCGCTGGATCGATCTGGGCCTCATTCAACTGCAACCATCCGAGCTGATGAAAATCGCTGTGGTGATGGTGTATGCCCGCTATTTTCATAGCCTCAATCCGGGCCGTATTTCCCACCCCGTGGCCCTGCTATGGCCATTATTCCTTGTGCTGGCGCCAGTGGCCCTGGTCATGCGCCAGCCGGACCTGGGAACGGCGGTCTTGTTAATGGCGGGCGCTGGTGGGATGCTTTTTTTGCTGGGGGTTTCCAAATATTATTTCCTGGCGGGTATCGCCGCCGTTTCGGCAGCCCTGCCTATCGCCTGGACCTTCCTGCATGACTATCAGCGCAACCGGATTCTGACCTTTCTCAACCCCGAACAGGACCCTCTCGGGGCGGGCTATCACATCATGCAGTCAAAAATAGCCTTTGGCTCCGGCGGGGTGTTTGGCAAAGGCTATATGCAGGGCACGCAGAGCCATCTCGATTTCCTTCCGGAAATGCAGACGGATTTCGTATTCACCATGCTGGCTGAGGAATTGGGTATGATCGGCGCACTGGCTCTGGTCAGCCTGTTCGCCATGGTGATCATCTATTGTTATATCCTCGCCCTGCGCATCCGGCATCAATTCGGACGTCTGATCGTTCTGGGGGTGATGCTGAATTTCTTTCTCTATGTTTTCATCAATATGGCCATGGTCATGGGGCTGATACCCGTGGTCGGCATCCCCTTACCGTTTGTGTCCTACGGAGGCACGGCGATGTTGACTCTGCTGTTTGGTTTTGGCCTTATACTAAGCGCGTCGGTGCACCGCTCCGTCACCATTCCGGATAATCCCGGTCTGTTCTATTGAGGTGAAGGATGACCCAGCCTGATAACCCGCGATTGATCGAATTTCTCAACTCTCTGCTGGAGGCCGAACGCGCTGGCGCCAAGGCCGCCACCGCCTTCCGCCAGGAATATGCACACGGCCCCGCTGAGACGCTGATCGAAACGGTGCGCCATGATGAAGCCTGGTGCTGCGGAATGCTGACGCGCTGGGTCACCCATCTGGGGGGTGAACCTACCCCGCAAACGGGGAGCTTCCTGGAAAAAATCATGGGCAAACAGGGACTGGAGGCAAGGCTAGCCTTTCTTAATCGCGGCCAGGGCTGGGTGGTGCGCGAACTGGAAGCCATGATACCGGCGCTGGATGAAGGGGATTTGCGTTCCGACCTACAGCGTATGCTGGATATGCATAAGACGAATATCGCGGACTGCGCCGCATTTCTGGAACGTCATCCCGGCGCGGCCTGACCCCCCCTCAAGGGAGGATGGACACCCCCGTCCGGCTTTGTTATATGCTCTCACACGCAACAGGGGTGATTAGCTCAGTCGGTAGAGCAGCTGACTCTTAATCAGCGGGTCGCAGGTTCGATTCCTGCATCACCCACCACCTCCAGCAGCCTTTACTCCGCCGCCGCCCTGGCGCTGCTTTTCTGTTGCAGGCGCTGCAACTGCTCCCAGCCGAGATAGCCGCTGAATTTCTCGTCATCAAAGAATAATAACGGCCCGTCGCAGATGAACAGATAGACCGTGTCTTCCAGCGCGGTGGTGGCGCCATGCACCATGCCGTTCGGTTCATAGAGGTAGTCGCCTTCCTCCACGATCGTGTCGCGCACCTGCAATTTGCCGCTGAGGACATAGGCGTGGGCCGCGGAAAGGTGCTTGTGGGGCCCTGCGACATAACCCTTTTTCCATTTCAGCAGCACCGCCCAGCGGCCGGTTTCGGGACCGACCCACAAAACCTTCATGGCGGCGCCTGGTTCGGTTTCGATCCATTTCATATTGCTGGATTTGGCGAGCGTATCCATGATCTCGTTATTGGCCGGTGAAATATCCTGTGGAAGCGTCATATTTTCCTCCCGTTCTTTGAACTCATGAGGGAATGCTGCCACGCCAACGGACCGCGCGCAAGAAAAGCGTGGGCCATAGCGGGCGCGGGGCAGCGGCCTGCTAACGTATTTCCCGGATTTCATGCGCACCGGGCCTTCAAATTCCGGCATGATCTCCTGTCATCCTCCTGCTCAGCGCCGGTTTGCGGCGCAAACAGGCATCCTGGGCGGGATGGCGCAGGAGCATGGCGAATTTTAGTGATGCTGCAACCTGCTGCAATTTCTGGTATCTATCTGTTTTCTGCGTTCCGATGATCCCGTCCGGAAACAGGTCCATCTGATCTGCATGGCATACTGAAATTGGGGACAGCATGATGGTGCATAATGGCGGATAGGCCGGTTTCAGGCTTGCCCTTTGCCGGGCTTGCCAGGTTGATTCCCTATCTGCGATGGGGCGCGCCATTGATAGTGATGCTGGCCTACAGCATTCTGCACTGGTGGCAGCCGCCACTCCTCCAGGCGGTGCGCACAATGGTTTTCGATTTTTATGTGGCGCAAAAACCCCGCCCCTATGACCCCAACCTGCCGGTGCGCATCGTCGATATAGACGATGAATCCCTCACCCGGCTTGGCCAGTGGCCATGGCCGCGCACCAGGATGGCCGAGATCGTGCGCCGCCTGGAAGAGTACGGCGCCCTCGCCATCGGCTTCGACGTGCTGTTCGCCGAACCTGACAGGACTTCGCCAGCATCGATCGCGGAGAGCCTGCCCAATCTCGACCCCGAGACCCGGGAGCGATTGCAGGCGATGCCGAGCATCGCATCGGCAAAGACGGC